>CBIHMQ010000266.1:0-1508 GCA_966211075.1 uncultured bacterium | reverse complement strand
GCCCCGCTGACCGTCTTCAACGGGCCGCCCCAGGAAGGCAGCCCCACCGCGATCCTCCACGCCCGCACCAGCTTCCCCCAGGTCGAGACCTACATGATCGTCGCCCCGATCGAACGGCGGCCGGGGCGATTCCGCTACCGGGTCACCCTCGACCCGCCGCCGATCGCCGGCGGGCTCGGCGCGATCAGCCGCGTCGAAGTCGACATCGGTCGCCGCTTCGGGCCCAACCGCAACCGCAGCTACGTCGCCGCCCGCTGCTCCGACGGCGTCCTCGATACCCACGGCCGCTTCACCTTCGCCGACGGCACGATCATCGACGGCAGCGTCGAAATGGCCTGCGGCGTCCGGTAGCCGGCCGCCTTCCGCCCAAGGCCGCCGGCTTCCTATACTTGCCGTTCCCCGGGCCGTTAGCTCAGTTGGTAGAGCAGGAGACTCTTAATCTCAAGGTCGTTGGTTCGAGCCCAACACGGCCCATCCTCGCTGGACCCGGCCTCGCCGTCAGGACGCGGCGATCGCCCGCGGCTCCGGCGCCGCCACCGCGCAGGCCTTCCCCTCTGAAAACCCCTCGGGGGCGATGTCGAGGGCGAGGTTGACCCGGGCGCGGTTGTTCTCCCAGGCGATCATGTGGACCAGCTCCAGCGTCCCCTTGACCCCAAAGCGCTCGCGCACCCGGGCCATCAGCTCGTCGTCCACCTGACCGGGGGTCACCGACATCCCGGTCGCCAGGTCGATCACCAACAGCTCGTCCTCGCTGAACAGGCCCGACTCGTGCGCGCTCGACAGCGCCAGCAGCTTCTCGTCGCTGAGGCCGGAGCGGCGCGCGAACTCGGAGCCGATGTCCATGCAGAACTCGCAGCCGACCAGCGTCGCCGCCCGCAGCACCGCCAGTTCGGTGAGGACCTTCGGCACCCGCTTGCCGCGCTCGGCGGCGCGGTTGTAGCGCATGTAGTCCAGCATCAGCCGCGGGTGCTGCGCGTAGACCCGGGCCGACTTCATCTCGCGCCCGTAGGCGATCCGGCCACCGCGGGCGACAGCGCCGCCGAAAGCTCCTTGGCGCGGCTCGATCCTCGACATCGTCCTACCTCCTCTGCCTGGTCTGGGGGCGACGGACGTTATGGGCAAAGTGGCACCTTTGTAAGGTCCAATCCAATGCCTAAAGAGGGCTCCACTTCTCTACCGACCGCGTCGCCTGAGCTGCTCGTCCCACGCTGGGACGGTGGTCGGCGCCGGGCTCGCCTGGAGAGCCGCCTGCGCGACTCGATCCGCGCCGGCCGGCTGCGGCCAGGGACGCGGCTGCCGTCCTCGCGGGCCCTGGCGAGCGAGCTCGGGGTCTCGCGCCGGCTCGTCGTCGAGGTCTACGAGCAGCTGGCGGCGGAGGGCTACCTGCTCGCCCGCTGCGGCTCTGGCACCCGGGTCTCGCCGGCGGCGCGGCGGGGAAGCGCCAGCGAGCCCGTCGAGCCGGTGCCGCCACCCGTCGCCGGGATCGACCTCTTCGCCGGCGCCCCCGA
>CBIHMQ010000265.1:0-1773 GCA_966211075.1 uncultured bacterium | reverse complement strand
CCTCCTCCGGGCTCAGTTCCCGCCGCAGCGCCGCCGCCGTCACCGAGCGGAGCAGGCTGAGCTGAGCCTTGCGGCCCATCCGCGAGCTGATCGGGTTGAGCCTGACGCTGCCGCCGGGGACGAGGGCGATCGTCGTCCCGCCCAGGAACCCCGCCAGCGGCGCGTACTCGCCCTTGGGGTCGAGTACCCACGCCTCGCGCCCGAAGACGCGCTGGCGGGCGATGTAGGTCTTGAGGAAGGCCGACTTACCACGGCCGAGCTGACCGACGACGATCATGTTCGGTCCCCCGACAATGCCGCCCGCATACGCGGCCCAAGGGTCGAAGACCCAGGCGCCCCCGCAAGCGTCGCGACCGATGTAGACGCCGGGGGCGCCAAGGCCGCCCTCCGCGAGAAAGGGATAGGCGGCGGCGAAGTGCGCCGTGGTGGTCGCGTGGCCGCGCCGCTCGCCCCGGCGCCGCCTCAACGCAGCCCCCGGCAGATCGGCAGGCCGAAGGTGAACGCGGCGTCCTGCTCGCCGTGCAGGCGCCGCAGCTCTAACCGGGCCAGCGCCGCCGCGTGTTCCACGTCGGGGATCGAGCGCGACAGCTCCTCGTCGGTCCGTCCCGAGACGGTCACGTAACCGACGTGAAGCAGTTCGGCGTGGCCGTCCGCCAGCTCGGCCTCTTTGCGCGCCGCCGCCTGCTGGCGGCGATGGATGCGGGCGGTGGTCAGGAAGCCCTGGCGCTCCCGCTGCAACTCCTCCGCGACCTCAGCCGTCCGCGCCGCCTCAGCGCGGCGGATCGCGACCGACTGCGCCACCGGCTCGATGCAGACCGAAACGGTGCGAAGCGCCGTCCCGGTCTGCATCAGGAGCGGCGTCAGGAAAGCCGGGCCAACGTCGGTGCGCGGCCAGCTCGCCACCCAGAACGTCGCGTGAACGGCCGAGTCGGTCCGGTAGCTCGACCAGCTCGTCTCGTCGGCCTGCGGCCCCATCAACGCCGGATCGACCCCGGCGCGCTCGGGATCGCCGAGCGCCGCCCGGCTGCGGGCCTGGCGGCCGAACGGATCGAAGGCGTCGCGGATCGCCTCCGCGTAGCGGCGCGGTCTCAGCAACCCGAAGACCGTCACCTCGGCGATCGACAGATGCTCGGCAAGCGCCTCGGCCTCCCGCAGCGCCAGCTCGCAGGAGGCTTTCTCACCGCCGCCCAGGCGGCGCAGCTCGCGGGCGGCCCGGCGCTCGTCGACCTGGAGCGCAAGCAGAATCTCATGCTCCTGAGTCGCCGGGGCCGCCGACTCGATCAGCTCGATATAGGAGGAGACGAGGCCGGCGTCGAGCGGGCCCGCCCGGTCCCCCTCGGCTTGCAGGTAGGCCGCCAGCTCGTCGCCCTGGGCCGGAAGCGTCCGCTCGATCCATTGCAGCCGCCGTACCGGGCTCCCGTCGCGGGCGAGCCCCGCCAGCACCGATCCCCAGGCGTCGAGCTTTCGGTCCTGCTCGGCCGTGTCGAGCAGGCCGAAGGCGCCCGCGCGGACCGCGAGGGCGACGGTGTAGGTGCCGGCGGCCGGGTCGTGAAGGACGCCGACCCGATCGGAGCCGTAGGGGACTTCGATGATCCGCAGCCCTTCCAGCTCGGGCGGCAGGGAAACCTCGAACTCGGCTCGGCCCTCACCGTCGAATCGCACTCCCGCGCCGGGGGCCTGGGATCGGAACCCGTCCCGCTGCGCCCCTCGCCGCTGGCCCCAGCGGATCACGATCGGCGCCCAGCTCGCCGCCGTGCGGCCCTCGATCGGCAG
>CBIHMQ010000264.1:0-1802 GCA_966211075.1 uncultured bacterium | reverse complement strand
CTACCCGCCCCTCCCGCAACCGATACCTCCCTACCTGTGCGTCTCGCCCTCGGCCAGCCTGCCGTCCCGCCCCACGTATCCGTCTTTGCCGCCGACCACGACGTAGACCGCCTCTTCGCTGTCACTCATGTTGTGGATCTTGCGGTGGGTCGAGGCGTCGACCCAGGCGAGGCCGCCGGGCTCGAGGCGGTGACGGGTACCGTCGTTGAACTCGATCTCGATCTCGCCCTGGTGGAGGAAGTAGAGCTCCTCCTGCTCGTCGTGGTAGTGGCTGCCGGTCGAGTAGGAGGGGGGGAGGACGATCGCGTTGACGCCGAAGGCGGTGACGCCCAGGGCGCCGCGGATCTTGCGGAAGCCGGGTCCCTCGCCGAGGTCGGCCAGGTTGGCGACCGCATAGCCCTCGCCGCTGCTGACTCCGTTCTCGCGCATCGTCGTCCTCCTAGGCGGCCGGAGCCGGGGGCGCGGCGGGCGTCGTGGGAGGGGTGGTGGCGACCGGCTGATCGCCGGACGGCCGCGCCGCCTCCGGCCCGACCGGCGGGTAGTCGTCGGTCAGGAAGGCCATGTATCCGTAGACCCGGGTCTCGAAGCTGTGCAGTGCGGTCAGGACGTTGAACATCCATTCCGGCAGGTAGCCGCGGAAGACGATCGTCAGCCAGGCCCCGATCGCGATGATCTGCAGGGCGTAGGAGACGACGTAGGAGACCAGGATCAGGACCGGCAGCGCCAGGATCAGGCGGAACAGGGCCTTGAGGCGGCTCTGCCGCTCGGCCGGCGGCGGCACGTTGACCCGAATCGGGTAACTCGGATCGTCCGCGAGGCCGAACGGCGGCCAGGCGTCGGTCTGCAGAAACATCCACGAGGAGACCCGCAGCCCGAAGCGGATCACCCCGGCGTTGAAGTCGTAGAGCCACTGCGGATAGCGACCAAGGACGACGATCGCGATCCAGGCGATGAAGTGGGTGAAGATGAAGAGGATCCCCCAGAAGGTCGCGACGACGAACCACGGGATCGCCAGGAGCAGCCGGAAGAAGGTCGTCCAGCGGTTCGGCGTGGGGTCGAAATCGGCTTCATAAGTGATCGGATACATCGGGCTCCCCTTCGTTGGACTTGCCACTAGCTCAGGCGCCGCCAGCCTAACCTCGGCCCCGGCGGTAGTCCACCCGCGACTGTCAATAACCTGTCGAGCCCGATGGCCGCCGCGAAGACCGAGACCGCCCGAATCCCCGCCGAGCTGAAGCCCGGCGACGGTCGCTTCGGCTGCGGCCCCTCGAAGGTGCGGCCGGAGGCGCTGCGGGCACTGGCCGACCGCTCCGACCTGATGGGCACCTCGCACCGCCAGGCGCCGGTCCGCGACATCGTCAAGCGCGTCCGCGAGGGTCTCGGCGAGCTGTTCACCCTGCCCGAGGGCTACGAGGTGGCGCTCGGCAACGGCGGCACCACCGCCTTCTGGGAGGCCGCCGCGGCCTGGCTGGTCCGCGAGCGCGCCCTCCACCTCACCTACGGCGAGTTTTCGCAGAAGTTCGCGAAGACGACCGCGGCGGCACCGTTCCTAGGCGACCCGATCGTTGTCGAGGCCGAGCCTGGCGACGCGCCCGCCCCGACCGCCGACCCGGCCGCCGACGTCCTCGCCTGGGCCCACAACGAGACCTCGACCGGCGTCGCCGTCCCGGTCGTTCGGCCCGCGGGCGCCGGCGAGTCGCTGGTCCTGATCGACGCCACCTCCGGCGCCGGGGGCCTGCCGGTCGACGTCGCCGAGGCCGACGCCTACTACTTCGCGCCGCAGAAGGCCTTCGGCGGCGACG
>CBIHMQ010000263.1:0-1816 GCA_966211075.1 uncultured bacterium | reverse complement strand
CCTCCGCCTCGCGGCGGCGCTTGCCGACCTCGGCCAGCTGCGCCTCGATCCCGCCGCGTGTCTCGCGAGCCGCTTTCGCCGCCTTCTCGGCGGCGGCGGCGCGGTCGGCGCCGAAGCGCAGCTCCTCGGAGACGAGGCGCCCGCGCAGTCCCAGTTCCTCGCGCTCGATCCGGGCGCCCAGCTCGGCCGCCTGAGCCTGGCGCTTCAGCGGCCGCAACCGGGCCCGGGCCTCGCGCTCGACGTCGAGGGCGCGGTCGAGGTTGTCCCGGGCGCCGCGCAGCTTCAGCTCGGCGCGGCGGCGGCGTTTGCGGTGCTTGCCGAGCCCGGCCGCCTCCTCGATCAGGAGCCGGCGCTCGCGCGGCTTCGAGTGGATGATCGTCTCCACCCGGCCCTGGCTGATCACCGAGTGCATCTCGCGGCCGAGGTTGGTGTCGGAGAGGACTTCGACGACGTCGGTGAGGCGGCAACGGGCGCCGTTGAGCCGGTAGCCGCCGTCGCCGCCGCGGTCGAGCCGGCGCTGCACCGCGATCTCGGAAAACTCGGTGTTGGCGCGGCCGTCGGAGTTGTCGATCACGACCTCGACCTCGGCCTGGCGGCGGGCGCTGATGCCTTTGCCGCCGGCGGAGATCACGTCCTGCATCGAGGCACCGCGGATCGCCCCCGGGCTCTGCTCGCCGAGCGCCCAGAGCACAGCGTCGGTGATGTTGCTCTTGCCGGAGCCGTTGGGGCCGACGATCACGCTGACGCCGGGCGAGAACTCGAGGCTCACCCGCTCGGGGAACGACTTGAACCCCTTCATCGTGATCGATCTCAGATACATGACTAGCTCCTGGTTCCTGCCCGCCTAGGCTCGCGATCCGGTCGGACGCGATCCCGTCTGCGCCTCACCCTCCGAGGTGCTCGAACGCCCGCTCGGCCGCGGCCTGCTCGGCCGCCTTCTTGCTGCGGCCGGCCCCTTCGCCGACCCGCTGGGAATCCACGATCGCGACCACCTGGAAGGTCCGCCGGTGCGGCGGACCGGTGGCGGCGACCACCTCGTAGCTTACGCGGGCGCCCCGCCTCGCGAGCAGCTCCTGGAGGGCCGACTTGAAGTCGACCCGCGTCTCGGCGGCGTGGTCGATCCGCTCTGCGAAGGCCTCTGTCACCGCCGCCGCCGTGCGCTCGAAGCCGAAGGCCAGGTGGCAGGCGCCGATCAGCGCCTCAGTCGCCTCGGGCAGCGGCCGCCCGCCTTCGAGCAGGATCTCGACCGGGATCGCCCCCATCACATCTTCGGGCTCGGCTGCGCGCAGCATCTCCGGGACGCCCAGCTGCTGGCCGACCTCGGCGACGGAGACGCCGCTGACCGCCTGGTTGTGGGTCTTCGTCAGGCCCCCCGCGGCCACCTCTGGGAATCGCGCGTACACCGCCGAGGCGACCGAGAGGCCGAGCACGCTGTCGCCGAGGAAGGCGAGCCGCTCGAAGGAGTCGGCGCGGCGCTCGGTCCAGGAGGAGTGGGTCAGGGCCTGGAGGCGGAGATCGTCGGGGAGCTCGTCGATCAGGGCCGCGAGCGCCACGATCGCCGGCTCCGCGGAGGCCGCCACCGATCAGGCCGGGGCGTGCTCGACGACGAAGTCGACCGCGTCGCCGACGGTCGCGATCCGGGTCGCCTGCTCCTCGGAGACGGCGACGCCGTAGCGGTCCTCGAGCTCCATCACCAGCTCGTAGAGGTCGAGCGAGTCGGCGTCGAGGTCCTCCTTGAAGCGGGTGCCCTCGCCGATCTTCTCGACGTCGACCTCCAGCTCCTCGGCGAGGTGGCCGCGGACCAGCTCCAGCACGT
>CBIHMQ010000262.1:0-1819 GCA_966211075.1 uncultured bacterium | reverse complement strand
GGCGCTGGTTGCCCTACCTGCTGGGGATCGCCTTCCTCGGCTTCCTCGACGACGCGCTCGGGCAGGGGGAGCGGGCGGCGACCCCGCGCGGCTGGCGCGGGCACTGGGCGGCGCTGCGCGCAGGATCGCTCTCGACCGGGGCGATCAAGGCAATCGGGGCGCTGGCGCTGGCCGCCTACGTTGTCTCCGGGCAGGGCCTCGAATCGTGGCGCTACCTGGCCGACGTGGCGCTGCTGATCCTCGCCACCAACCTGGGCAACCTGCTCGACCTGCGCCCGGGCCGGGCCGAGAAGGCGCTGGGGCTGCTGGCCCTGGGCCTCTGCCTCGGCGCCTGGACGTTGGCGCCCTTCGAGCTGCTGGGCATCTTCGCCGGGCCGATCCTGGTCGGCGCCTGGCTGACCCTGCGGGAGCGGGCGATGCTCGGCGACACCGGCTCCAACCTGATTGGCGCCATCGCCGGCGTCTGGCTGCTGACCGCGCTGGGGGCGGACGCGCGCCTGGTCGCCCTGGGCGTCGTCCTCGCCCTCACCGTTTACGGCGAGATGCGATCTATCTCGGCGACGATCGAGTCGGTTCCGCCCCTCCGCTGGCTAGACTCGCTCGGCAGAGCATGAGCCCTACCAGCAAAGGCGACACCCGCTTCATCTTCGTCACCGGCGGGGTCGTTTCGGCTCTCGGCAAGGGGATCGCCGCGGCCTCGATCGGTCGCCTGCTCGCCTCGCGCGGCTACCGGGTCCAGATGCAGAAGTTCGACCCCTACATCAACGTCGATCCGGGGACGATGAGCCCGTTCCAGCACGGCGAGGTCTTCGTCACCGAGGACGGCGCCGAGACCGACCTCGACCTCGGTCACTACGAGCGCTTCACCGACGAGAACACCTCGCGCGCCTCCAACGTCACTGCCGGTTCCGTCTACAACTCGGTGATCCGGCGCGAGCGGCGCGGCGACTACCTCGGCGCCACCGTCCAGGTGATCCCGCACATCACCAACGAGATCAAGCAGAAAATCCTCATCGTCGCCGAGTCGCAGTCGGTCGATTTCGTGCTCACCGAGATCGGCGGCACGGTTGGCGACATCGAGTCGCTGCCGTTCCTCGAGTCGATCCGCCAGCTGTACACGGACCTGGGACCGAAGCGGGCGATGTTCGTGCACCTGACTTTGGTGCCCTACGTCGGCCATGCCGGCGAACTTAAGACCAAGCCGACCCAGCACTCGGTCAACGAGCTGCGCCGGATCGGAATCCAGCCGCACGCGCTGGTCTGCCGTTCCGAAGGCCGCCTCGACCGGGACATTCGCAGCAAGATCGCCCTCTTCGCCAGCCTTCCCGTCGACGCGGTGATCTCCGCCCACGACGTCGACAACATCTACAAGGTGCCCCTGGTCTTCCGCGCCGAGGGCGTCGACGACCTCGTCCTCGACCACTTCGGGATGGAGGCGCCCTCGCCGGACCTGGCCGAATGGGAGGCGATGGTGCGCCGCGCCGACTCGGCCGAAGGCAAGGTCCGGATCGCGATCGTCGGCAAGTACGTGCAGCTGGCCGACGCCTACAAGTCGGTGATCGAGGCGCTCGAGCACGGCGGCTTCCACCACGGCGTCGAGGTCGACGTCGAGCTGGTCGACTCCGAGAACATCGACGCGGAGCTGCTCGACGGCATGGACGGGATCCTGATCCCCGGCGGCTTCGGCGAGCGCGGCATCGAGGGCAAGATCCAGGCGGCCCGGATCGCCCGCGAGAAGGAGATCCCCTACCTGGGCATCTGCCTGGGGATGCAGATCGCCGTCGTCGAGTTCGCCCGCAGCGACGTCGGCATGGACGGC
>CBIHMQ010000261.1:0-1878 GCA_966211075.1 uncultured bacterium | reverse complement strand
TCGCCGGTGGCGACCACCTGCTGACCCGCCATTTTCGCGAAGGCTTCGTTGATCAGCTGGGCGGTCGAGGCTTCCAGGGTCACCCGCGCGTTGGCGATCCTCACCGTGCGCTTGTCGCGGTCGACCCGGGCCGTCGCCCCGGAGAGGTCGAGGCTGGCGATCGGGCCGGTCCCCTTGGGGCTGCTGCCGGCGCCGCTGGCGACCGCGGTGGAGGCGAAGAGCTTGTTCGATTCCAGCGAGAGCGAGAGGCCGGTGAAGGAGACCTGGGCCCAGGGCGTCGCCCGGATCAGCTTCAGCCCGGCTTCGACGCCGGCGGTGCCGCCGCGCAGGTCCGGGAAGATCGAGCCGCCGGTCAGCGACGCCGCGTAGCTGGGCGGTTCGCTGCCCAGCACGAGCGCTTCGAACGGCGCCGGCGCCACGCCGACGGCCTTCAGCTTCTCGAGGGCGACCGGATCGAGCGTCAGCACCAGGCTGCCGCCGGCGACGGTGTCGAACTGGGGCCGGAAGGCGCTGTCGAGCGAGGCGAACGGACGGCGGGCAGGGAACACTCCGGCGAGGCCGAGCTTGCGGTTGAGCCGGGCGGCGACGCTCGGCCGCAGCTTCAGGGCCGGGACGGTGAGCTCGTCGCCGAAGCCGTCCCGCTCGCCGGTGTAGGCGGCAAAGCCGGCGATCTTCATCCGCCGGCCGTCGACCTTTCCCCAGAGGCCCCGCCTGGCGGTGTCGAGCTGGAGCGCCGTCACCTTGACCGCGCCTTTGGCCGTTGCCATCTGGAAGCCGCCTTCGTGCTCGAGTCTGCCGCTGCCGTTGGTGAGGTCGACTTCGCCGCCGGCGATCGGGAGGCTGACGACGCGTCCCTTCACCTTCGCCCGTGGCAGCTTGGTGACGAGCACCTCGTCGGCCCGCAGCGCCGCGATCAGGGGCCGGCTCAGCCGCAGGTTCGACTGCCCTTTGACGATCGGCTCGGCCTGGGCGGCGAGGGGGAGGGCGAGGAACGCGCACGCAGCCATCGCCGCCGCGACAGTCGCGCGCCAGCCGTCCCGCCGTCTCCGAATCGCCCGCATATCGTTGTCCGCCTTGAACACCCCGAAACCGACATTGCTTCTGTTCGGTGCCTCCGGCTTCGCCGGCCGGCACCTGGTCAAGGCTTTCAAGGAGGCCGGCATCCACGTCGCGACCTCCACCCGCCACGGCGGCGAGGGGGCGCCGGCCTGCGACCTGCTCGACGCCGACGCGGTCGCCGCCTGCGTGGAGGCCGTGCGCCCCGACCTCGTCGTCAACGCCGCCGGCTCGGCCTCGGTGGCGCGCAGCTGGGAGGCGCCGGCCGAGGTCTTCTCCGTCAACGCCACCGGTGTCCTCAACCTGCTCGAGGCCCTCGCCCGCCACGCGCCCGCCGCCCACCTCGTCTGCCTCTCCTCGGCGGCCGTCTACGGCGAGCCCGCGCCGGCAGCGATGCCCCTCGGGGAGGACGCGCCCGTCGCCCCGGTTAGTCCCTACGGCGCCGGCAAGCTGGCGATGGAGGCGCTCTGCGCCCAGTACGCGCTCGCCCGCGATCTGCGGATCGCAGTGGTCCGCGCCTTCAACCTGGTTGGCCCCGGCCAGCCCGCCTACAGCGCCGCCTCCGGCCTTGCCCGGCAGATCGCGACGGCGGAGCGCGACGGTGAGGCCGGCACCGAGCTGGCCCTCGGCAATCCCGGCGCCGCCCGCGACACCACCGACGTCCGCGACGCCACCCGGGCCCTGGTCGCGCTCTCTACCGCCCGCCTCGCCGGCACCTTCAACCTCTGCTCGGGCACCGCCCCGACCGTCGCCGAGCTTGCCGAGACCCTCGCCGCCACCACCCCGCTCGAGGTCACCGCCCGCGTCGACCCGGCCCTGGCC
>CBIHMQ010000260.1:0-1912 GCA_966211075.1 uncultured bacterium | reverse complement strand
GGTCCCGCCGAGCTCGGCAAGGATGCTGGCGAGGCGCTCTACATGGACGGGACCTCGCGCCTGCTCTCCGACCAGCACCTCCCGGACCTGCCGCGCGCCGACGAGCTGATGACGGCGCTGGAACGCCGCGCCGGGATGCTGCAGATGCTGCGCTCCTCGCTCGAGGAGCACTCGGTCTTCCTCTGGATCGGCGGCGAGAACCCGCAGCCGGAGCTGCGCTCGGTCAGCGTCGTCGGCGCCAACTACGGGCTCGGGCACCGCAACCTCGGCACGGTCGGGGTGGTCGGCCCGCTGCGGATGGACTACGCGACCGCGATCGCCTCGGTCCGCGACGCCGCCCGCGAACTCTCGCGCTACTTCGAGACCGTCTACGACGACTGAGAGAGCGATGGCCCGCGACTACTACGACGTGCTCGGCGTCGGCCGCGAGGCTGACCAGGGAGAAATCAAGAAAGCCTTCCGGCGGCTTGCCCGTGAGCTGCACCCGGACGTCAACGGCCACGATCCCGAGGCCGAAAAGAAGTTCAAGGAGGCGGCCGAGGCCTACGAGGTCCTCTCCGACGCCGAGCGGCGCAGCACCTACGACGCCTACGGCCACGACGGTCTGCGCTCGGGCGGCTTCGACCCCCGCAGCGCGTCCTTCGGCTCGATCGACGACATCCTCCAGTCCTTCTTCGGCGGTGGCGGCGGCGACCCCTTCGGGTTCAGCGGCGGGGGCGGGCGCGCCGCCGGCGGCGACATCGCCATCGCGGTGCAGATCGAGCTCGCCGACGTGGTCGAGGGCGTCACCCGCGAGGTCTCCTACGAGGCCGTCGCCGCCTGCGAGCACTGCCACGGCAACGGCGCCGAGCCCGGCACGCCGATCTCGACCTGCGGGCGCTGCGGCGGCGCCGGGCAGTTGCGCCAGGTGAGCCGTACTCCGTTCGGGCAGGTGGCTCGGGCGGTCGTCTGCGACGCCTGCCAGGGCGCCGGCAAAGTTCCCGAGACCCCGTGCGGCGAGTGCGGCGGCAGCGGCCGCCAGCCCGGGCAGCGCCGCCAGCAGGTTCAGATCCCGGCCGGGATCGAAGACGGTCAGCAGTTGCGGGTCGGCGGTGGCGGCCACGCCGGCGACGTCGGCGCCCCGCCCGGCGACCTCTACGTCCAGGTCCGGGTCGCCGCCGACGAGCGCTTCGAGCGGGAGGGGACGGACCTGATCGGCGTCGTCTCGATCCCGGCGACCGAGGCGATGCTGGGGACGACGATCGCCGTGCCGACCCTCGAGGGCGAGCGCGAGATCGAGCTCGACCCCGGCACCCAGCCCGGCCACGAAGAGGTGCTCCGCGGCGCCGGCCTGCCACGGCTTGGCGGCCGCCGCCGCGGCAACCAGCGAGTCGTCGTCGAGGTGGTCGTCCCCGCCAACCTCAGCGACGAGCAGCGCCGGCTGGCCGAGCAGCTCGACGAGTCGATGGGGCCGGACAACCTCGGCCCCCAGCACGGCGACGGCCTGTTCGGCCGCGTCCGCCGCGCCTTCGGGTGATCCGCCTCGCGGTCCGGTGCACCCCGGACCAGGCCGAGCTGGTCCTCGCCGAGCTGACCGTCTTGGCGCCCAACGGCGTCGAGGAGGAGCGCGGCCCCGGCTACGTCGAGTACGCGATCTACGGCGGCAAGGGCGAGCTTCCGGAGCTGGGCGAGATCGACGCGGCGGTCGGGGAGGGCCGCGTCGAGGTCACCGCCACCGAGGTCCCCGACGACTGGGCCGACCGCTGGCGCGACTTCCACAAACCCCTCCTGGTCGCCAACCGCCTCTGGCTCCGCCCCTCCTGGGAGCCCCCGCGCCCCGACGCCATCGACCTCGTCGTCGACCCCGGCCAAGCCTTCGGCACCGGAGCCCACCCCACCACCCGCCTCTGCCTCCAATAGCTCCTCGAGCTGG
>CBIHMQ010000259.1:0-2042 GCA_966211075.1 uncultured bacterium | reverse complement strand
GCTCCTCACGCAGCCTGCGACGGCGGTCGCGCGGGTTCTCGGGAGCCTGAGGAGGGCTCGGCGGGACGGCCGGAGCGGCTCCGGGAGCAGCCGCGATCGTCGGCATCTCCGCGGTCGGCTGTCCGGCAGCCGCGCTGGCGGCGACGGCAGGCGGCGCTCCGGGCGTGGGCGGCGCGCCAGGGGCCGGCGAAGCAACCTGCGCTTGTTTCTTCTTCTCCGCCTCGCGACGCCGGGTGATGCTGACGACGAGCAGAAGCAGCAGGATCGCGACGAGCAGCGCTCCGACGAAGTAGGCGGTGTGGTCGCTGACGTAGTCGCTCACGTCATCGGTCACCGAGGCCTCGGCCCGCGCTGGCACGGCAAGGGCCAGCGCCGAGAGCAGCGCCACGGACGGTGCGAGCAGTAACCGGCTCCGCATGGCCCCGCATCCTTGCATGTGAGCCGGGCGTTTCAACCCCGAGCCGATCTCGGGGGCGGACCGACGTACGAGTCCGCCCGGCCTACCGCATCCGTCCCTTGAACTCGCGCTCCACCTCGCGCCGCACGTCGCGGTCGGCGATCTCCCGGCGGCGGTCGCGGCCCTCCTTGCCCCGGGCCAGCGCCAGCTCCACCTTCGCCCGCGGCCCTTTGAAGTAGATCCGGGTGGGGATCAGGGTCAGGCCTTTCTGCGCCACTTTGCCGAGCAGGCGCTCGATTTCCTCCCGGTGCAGCAACAGCTTGCGGGGCCGGGCCGGCTCGTGGTTGTCGTTGCCGGCGAACTCGTAGGGCGGGATGTGGAGGTTGCGCAGCCAGACCTCACCCTTGTCGACGATCGCGTAGGCATCGGTCATCTGCGCCTTGCCGCCGCGCAGCGCCTTCACCTCGGAGCCGCGCAGGACCATTCCCGCCTCCATCGTCTCCACGAACTCGAACTTGTGACGGGCGCGGCGGTTGGTGGCGACGTCGCCGGAGGCGGGCAGCCGCTGCTTCTTCTGCTTCTTAGCCAACCGCCAGCTCCAGATCGGCGCGGCCGCGCGGAGCGTCGACGCCGGCGACGCGGACCGCGATCGGGTCACCGAGGCGCAGGGTGGCTCCCGAGCGCCCGACCAGCGCCACCTCGGCTTCGTTCAGCTCATAGCGCCCGCCGGGCAGCGTCCGGGCCGGCAGCATGCCCTCGTAGACGTCGCCCAGCTTGCCGCCGAAGCCGACGAAGACGCCGGCCCGGATCACCCCGGAGATCTCGCCCTCGAAGACCGTTTCGGCGCCCCGCTGGCGCAGCTCCCGCTCCAGCAGGTAAGCGCCGCAGACGTCGTCGGCGGCCCGCTCGATCTTCGCCGACTCGCGCTCCTGGGCCGAGCACTCGGCGGCGACATCCCGCGCCTCGGCCCGCCGCGGCGCCTCCTCCCCCTCCCCCAGAGCCGCCAGCAGCGCCCGGTGGACGAGCAGGTCCGGATAGCGCCGGATCGGCGAGGTGAAGTGCGTGTAGGCGGCGCTGCCAAGGCCGGCGTGCCCGCTGTTGCGCTCGCTGTACTGGGCCTGCTTGAGGGATCTGAGCACCAGCGATGTATACGCCTCCGTGCCGTGACGGCGCCGCGCGGCCTCGCGCCGCACCAGCCGGCTGGCCGCCGCCGCCACCTCGGCGGCCTGCTGCGGCGAGAGGCCCTGGCCGAGCGGCGGGGTCGGCACCCCCAGCGCCGCCAGCTGCTGCAGCAGCCGCTCGATCCGGGCCGGGTCGGGCTGCTCGTGGACGCGGTAGATCGCCGGCACCCGTTTGCGCTCGAGCAGCTGGGCGACCTGTTCGTTGGTGAGGATCATCAGGCGCTCGATCAGCCGGTGGGCCTCGGTCTGCGGGACGGCCCGGGCGGCGACGACGTTGCCGCCCGAGTCGAACTCGAACTCGGGCTCGGAGGACTCGACGTCGAGCGCCGCGGAGCTCTGCCGCTCGCCGAGGGCGGCGGCGACGTCGCGCGCCGCCTCCAGCGGTTCGGCGACCTCGTCCGGCGGCGCGGCGCGGCCGGCGAAGATGGCGTCGAGCTGCTCGTAGTCGAGGCGCGCGTCGGAGC
>CBIHMQ010000258.1:0-2043 GCA_966211075.1 uncultured bacterium | reverse complement strand
CGAGCAGGGCGGCCGAGGTGCCGGGCTCGAGAGCCGCGCCGGCCTGGGCGACGTCGTCGTCCCCGATCAGGCCGGAGCCGGCGCCCTCGAAGACGCCGAACTCGGCGACGGCGCCGCCGACCTCGGCGATGTCGACCCCCGCTACCGAGCCGTCCTCGCCCTTGGCGATGAAAGCCAGGTCGATGATCCGGATGATGCCGCGGTCGACGAGGTCGATCAGGTGCGGGACCGCCTCGCCGGTCGGCTGCCGGCCCTTCCACTCGACCAGCACGTAGTCGATCGGGCCGATCTCCAAGCTTTCCTCACTCATCCTCCGAACCGTCCTTCCGTCGCGGTGCTGTCGATCAGCAACGCTACGGGAATCTGCCGAACGCGCGGTTAAGGACGGCGCCGAACGCGCGGCTAGGCGTTCTCCGCCGCGAACGCCTCCGGGCCCTGCTCGACCGCGACCGGGTCCATCCAGGCGACCTCCCAGAGGTGGCCGTCGAGGTCGTGGAAGCTGCGCTGGTACATGAACCCGTAGTCCTGCGGGTCCTTGGCGGGGCCGGCGCCGGCGGCGAGAGCGGTCTCGGCGAGAGCGTTGACGGCGCCGCGGTCCTCGGCGCTGACCGCGACCGTCAGGGCGGTCTCGCGGGTCGGGTCGGCGACCGGCTTGGCGACGAACTCGGCGAAGCGGTCGCGCCGCAGCAGCATCACGTAGGCCTGCTCGCTGACGACCATGCAGAGGGCGCCGTCGTCGCAGAACTTCTCGTCGAACTCGAAGCCGAGCTCGGCGAAGAAGTTCCGGCTGGCGGCGAGATCGGTGACCGGCAGGTTGAGAAAGAGCAGGCGTGACATCGGTTCCTCCTTGGTTGGTTCGACGTCGCTTAGACGCCGGCCGCGGCGAAAACTCATCGGTTCGACGGACCGGATCGGACCGAGGGCCGGCCGCCTCTAGGATCACCGGGATGCCCTCCGCGACGACCGGGCCGCCCATCGAGCAGGACCTCGAGCGCCTGCGGCCGGCCCTGACCGGCTACTGCTACCGAATGCTCGGCTCCGGGTTCGAGGCCGAGGACGCGGTCCAGGAGGCGATGGTCCGGGCCTGGCGCCGCTCGGACACCCTGGCCGACCCCGCGGCGCTGAAGTCCTGGCTGTTCCGGATCGCGACCAACGTCTGCCTCGACCAGATCGAGGACCGCAAGCGCCGCGCCCGCCCGGTCGACCTCGCCGAGGCCGGCACCGCCGAGACCCCGGTTGGGGCGCCGCTGCCCGAGACCGCCTGGGTGCTGCCGATCGCCGGCAGCCAGGCCGTCGACCCCGAGGCCGACCCGGCGGCGCGGGCCGCCGAGCGCGAGTCGCTGCGGCTCGCCTTCGTCGCCGCGCTCCAGCACCTGCCTGCCCGCCAGCGCGTCGTCCTCGTCCTCCGCGAGGTGCTGCGCTGGAGCGCCCAGGAAGTCGCCGACCTGCTGGAGACCTCGGTCGCCTCGGTCAACAGCGCCCTGCAGCGCGCCCGCGCCACCCTCGACGACCTCGCCCTCCGCGACGCCGAGGCCCCGGCCCGGCCCAGCGCCGAGGACGAGCGCCGCCTGCTCGAGCAGTACCTCGAGGCCTTCGCCGAGTACGACGTCGACCGGATCGTCGCCCTGCTCCGTTACGACGCCGTCTTCGACATGCCGCCGCTGCCGCTCTGGGTCCGCGGCCGCGAGCAGGCCGGCGCCTTCATGCTCGGCCCCGGCGCCGCCTGCCGCGGCTCGAAGCTGATCGCCACCGAGGCCAACGGCTGCCCGGCCTTCGCCGCCTACAAACCGGACCCCGAGTCGGGCGCCTGGCTGCCCTGGTCGCTGACCGTGCTCGAGCTGGACGGATCCGGGGACGCCCCGACGGTAGCCGGCGTCCACAACTTCCTGCAGCCCTTCCTCCCCGAGCTGTTCAGCGCCTTCGGCCTGCCGGAGCGGCGCACCGACGCGGATCCGGCCGTCGCCTGAGCCTGACGCAGAAGTTCGATCAAGCTCGCCGCCGCCGGCAGGGCGAAAGGCAATAGCTGAAATATCACTGCGTAAC
>CBIHMQ010000257.1:0-2045 GCA_966211075.1 uncultured bacterium | reverse complement strand
GCCCCGCCGCCGCCCCGCCCGGCGCAAACCCGCGGCCCGGCGCGGCGCCAGCCGCGTCAACTGGGACCGCGTCGGCCGCATCGCCCTGACCCTGGTCCTGGTCGCCGTTCTCTACTCCTACCTGAACCCGGCGATCGAATTCGTCAAGACCTACACGGCGACCACCGACGCCAAAGCGAAGCTGCACGAGCTGCTGCGCGAAAACAAGCAGCTCCACAACCGCGTCCAGTCCGCCGAGGACCCGATCGTGATCGACCGCAAGGCCCGCAACCTCGGCCTGGTCGGCGAAGGCGAGACCCCGGTAGTGATCCGCGGCCTGAACTAAGAGGAAGAGGGAGAGAGGGAAGGGTCTCCGGTGGTTAGCGCCGGCTCCTACCTCGTCGGAGTTCTGCAGTTGGCTCTAGTGGCCGCCCCGCTGGCCTGGTCCGCCTACAGGATTAGGAGAGCGGTTCTGCCAAGGTGGACAGGCGCGCCAGCACGCCTCGTCGAGTCAATCCTGGCGGTCGCGCTACTCACCTGGCTGATGGAGCTGCTGGGCGTCGTCGGCCTGCTCTACGCAGGCACCCTGATCGCCGCCTCGCTCATCACCGCTGCCGCGGTGACGCTTCTGCCGGGGGGTGGCGCGGGGAATGAGCTCACCCGCAGAGCGGGTGAGTCATTACCGGCGACAGGACCCGCCGGCCCAAGCGCCTCCCCATGGCTGCACGCGCTCATGTTGGGAGTCGTCGCCCTCGTAGTCGGCCATTGGGCAGTAACCACCCACGACGCCCTGACCCGCGGCATCTTCAACTTCGACTCGCTCTGGTACCACATGCCTTTCGCGGTGGACGTCGTCCAGAGCCACTCGGTCACGGGGCTCCATTACACCGAGACGGTCTTCACCAACTGGCTCTACCCGCAGAACTCGGAGCTCCTGCACGCCGCCCCGATCCTCCTCACCGGCCGCGACACGCTCTCGCTCTTCCTCAACCTCGGCTGGCTGCTCGTCGCCTTCGCCGCCGCCTACTCCGTCGGCCGCCCCTACGGCAGAGGCCCAATCAGCGTCGTCGCCGCGGCGATCCTGCTCGAGTGCCACACGCTCGTCGTCCGCGAGCCGGGCGCCGCCAAGAACGACGTGATGGCCGCCGCCCTGGTCCTCGCCGCGATCGCGATCCTCGTCACCGCCTGGAACGCGCGCGCCACTTCCCGCTCCGCTGTTACTTCGCTCCCTGCAGCGGGGCAAAATCACGCTGGAACCAGGTGGGCGATCGCGGCGGCGGGCCTCGCCGTGGGCCTGGCGGCGGGGACCAAGTTCACGGTGATGGCGATGGCGGCCGCGCTCAGCCTCGCGGTCGTCCTCCTCGCGCCCGCCGGGCGGCGCTGGGCGGCGGCGGGCTGGTGGTTCCTGCCGGCCCTCGCCAGCGGCGGCTTCTGGTACCTGCGCAACCTCATAGTCGCCGGCAACCCGATTCCCGCCGCCGACAGCCTCGGGCCGGTCTCGCTGCCCCATCCGGAGCGCCTGCAGGAAGGGCGCCCCGACTTCAGCATCGCCCACTACGCGACCGACACCGACGTCTGGCGCCACTACTTCGCGCCTGGCCTGCATGACGCCTTCGGAGCGCTCTGGCCGCTGGTGATCCTCGCCGCGGTCGCCGCGGCTGCCTGGGCTCTCCTGCGCGGCCGCGACCGGGCCCTGCGCTGGGTCGGCGGCGTCGCCCTGTTCGGGATGCTCGCCTACCTGTTCACTCCGCTCAGCGCCGCCGGCGCCGAGGGGGAACCGACCGGCTTCGGGATCAACATCCGCTACGCGATCGTGCCGCTGCTGGCGGGGATCGTGCTGTTGCCGCTGTCGCGCCTGTTTGACGCGCGGCGCCGCCAGTGGGGCCTGCTGGCGGCGCTGCTGCTGGTTCTCGTGGTCACCGACCGTCCCGACATCCCTCTCCGGGACTCCGGCAGGCTCTTCGCCCTGCTGGTGGTCTTCCTGATCGTCGCCGTCCCGGCCGGTCTCTGGCTGGCCCGCGAGCGCGGCGCCTCCCGGGGCATCGTCGTCGCCGGCGCCGCGCTGC
>CBIHMQ010000256.1:0-2133 GCA_966211075.1 uncultured bacterium | reverse complement strand
GCGTTGCCCGATCGAGGGCGAGGCGGCCGACCGGCGCCTGCTGGCGATGCCGCAGATCGGCCCCTGGACGGTTCAGTGCCTGCGGCTGTTCGGCCGTGGCGAGATGGACGCGCTGCCGGCCGGCGACCTCGGCTACATCAAGCTGGTCGGGCGGCTGGCGAGCCTGGGCCGGCGGGCCACCGTCCCGGAGGTCGAAGAGTTCTACGCGCCATACGAGCCCTACCGGGGCCTGGTCGGGACGCTGACGCTCGCCGGCCTGCACCGCAAGATCGCGCAGGGACCGCCGCTGCGGCGGGCGGCGTGAGGGGCGCTCAGGCGCCGGCGCTGGCGGCGTAGGAGCGGGCGGCGTCGCGGCCGCGACGCAGCTGCACGAGCTCGCCGCGGGTGTCCTCGATGCCGCGGGCGAGCAGGGCGGCGATCGCGTTCTGGGCGCGGGCGGCTCGCTCGAGCGGCTCGCGGGCGCCGACGGCCGGTTGCGCGGGCAGCGTCGCGACGATCGCCTCGGTCTCGGCGGCGCTACCGCCGAGGTCCTCGAAACGCCCTTCCTCGCAGAGCGCCAGCTCCGCCTCGGCCAGCTCCGCCAGCCGCTCGTAGGGGTCGGCGCTCACGAGGGAGGGTTCTCGGCGATCGCCGCCCAGGCCTCGCGGAGCTCGGCGAGCATGGCGGCGACGCGGTCGACCTTGGCGGGGTCGCGCCGCAGCTGGGCCTCGACCAGGGTGCGCTCGCAGAACAGGTAGATCGACTCGAGGCGCTCGGCGACGGCGCCGCCCTGCTCGCGATCGAGGGTGGCGAGCAGCTCGTCGAGGATCGCGTTGGCGCGGCCGATCTGCTCGCCGGCGAGGCCGGCGTCGCCGCCCCGGATCGCCGCCGCGGCGCGGGCCAGGAAGCGGCCGGCGCCGTCGTAGAGCATCACCACCAGCCGCTCGGGCGGGGCGGTGAGGACGCTGCTCTCGGTGTAGGCGCGCGAGGCGGTCGCGTAGGCGCTCATCGGCTCAGGCGGAGAGGCCGGCGAGCTGGCCGCTCAACCATTCGGATTGCGAGCGCGCCCGCGAGAGGGCGCTTTCCATCATCGAAAACTGAGTCCGCAGACGCTCTTCGCGCCTTTCCAGGCGCGTGTCGAGGGCGAGCATGTTGTCGCCGAGGCGGCGGGTTTCGGCGGCGGCCGAGTTGAGCCGCTCGGAGATCGCTCCTTTGCTGCCGAGGGTGGGGGCGAGGATCGCGTCGAGGGCGTCGCCGAGGCCGCCGGCGCCGGCCAGCTTGGCGCGGCTGCCGAGCGGGTCGCTGTCCAGTGCCGCGGTCAGCTTCGCTTCGTCGATCTCGAGGCGGCCGAGGACCGAGCTGGAGCTGGCGGTGGTGCCGGCGCTGGGGGCGCCGGTGCTGATCCCGAGCGCGGCGAGGCCGGCCCCGGCGACGCCCTGGCGCAGCCGCGAGAGCAGGCCGTTGAGGGCGGTGTCGCCGAACAGGACTCCCTTGTTGGCGTCGGCCTGGGTGGCGGCGTCGGGGACGCGTTTCTCGGAGAGGCGGGCGCGGATCGCGTCGACCGCGGTGTTGTAGGCGCCGACGAAGGCTTTGACCTGGTCCCGCACCGCCTCCTTGTCGAGGCCGGGGGCGCTGACGTTGACGGCGGCGCCGGCGGTGAGGGAGCCGAAGGTCAGCTCGAGGCCGGGGATCGCGTCGGTGACGACGTTGGAGGCGGAGCTGCCCGCCACCCCGTCGACCGAGTAGAGGGCGTCGCGGCCGGCTTTCAGCTTCGCCGCTTCCTCTTCGATGCCGGTGCCGCTGGCGGCGATCGTGCTGGCGGCGCCGGTCTGACGCGAGGAGAGGACCAGCTTGCCGCCGACGGTCAGCTGCGACGGCGCGGTGCTTTGGGTGAAGGCATAGGTGCGCTGCTCGGCCCGGGCCAGCTGAGTGACGGCGACTTCGTAACCGCCGGGGCCGGTGCCGGAGAGGCGGCGGGCCGAGACGCTCTGCGGAGCGGACGAGCTGACCGTCTGGGTGTCGGCCCAGAGGCCAGTCGAGGCGAGCGAGTCGGCGGCGTCGGAGACGGGGAGGAGGTTTTCGAAGATCTCGAGCAGGTCCGATTCACACTAATACGCCACCACCAGAAGCGTATACATCCGCGCCCGCGGCGCC
>CBIHMQ010000255.1:0-2134 GCA_966211075.1 uncultured bacterium | reverse complement strand
GCCGGGCCGAGCCCCGGCAACGTCCTCGCCCCGAGCCCCCCGCACCGGGTCGAAGGGCTCTGGCGGCGGCAGCGCCGGGCCAACCTCCGACACGCCATGCTCGGCGCCGTCGCGGCCGCGGCCGCGGGCTTGCTCGCGGCGCCGCGGAAACCGTCTGGCTAGGTTTGCCCGATGGAGGTTTCGCTTGGCCGCTACCTGGGGATCCGCCGCGAGCTCGTCACCGTCCTCGAGCGCGGCGGCTCGCTGGCCGAGGCGGCGCCCCCCTTCCTGGCGATGGTCGCCGCCGCCACCGACGGCGAGACGGCGGCGCTCTGGGCACCGGACGGCGGCAGCCCGATGCGGCTGCTGGCAAGCTGGGGGGGCGACCACGACTGGCCCGAGCAGGTCGAGCCGCCCTTCGCGGCCGGCCTGCCCGCCGGCGCCACGCCGGTGCCGATCGGCCCGGAGTCCCGGCCGCTCGCCCTGGCGGCCGTTCGCTTCGCCGACTCGGCCGCGCCGACGACCGAGCAGCGGGCCCTCCTGGCCGCCTTCGCCGACCAGCTCGCCGCCTTCTCGGCAATCCGCGAGGCGGAAACCGAGCTCCGCGAGCAGGAAGAGCTGACCGCCGAGGCCGAGCGCGTGCGCAACCACCTCGCCGAGGTCGTCAGGGGCACCGAGGACGCGGTGATGAGCAAGGACCTCGACGGCGTCGTCACCGCCTGGAACCCCGCCGCCGAACGCCTTTACGGGTACAGCGCCGAGGAGGCGGTCGGCCGCCACATCTCCTTCCTGATCCCGCCCGACCACCATGGCGAGGAGATGGAGATCCTCCGTCGGGTGATCGGCGGCGAGCGGCTCGAGACCTACGAGACCGAGCGAATCCGCGCCGACGGCACCCGGATCGCCGTCTCGCTGACCGTCTCGCAGATCCGCAGCCCCCTGCGCGGCGTCGTCGGCGCCTCGGTGATCGCCCGCGACATCACCGCCGAGAAACGCCGGCGCCGCGCCCAGGAGTTCCTGGTCGCGGCCAGCCGCCTGCTCGACACCTCGCTCGACCCGGCCGAGACGGCCCGCACGATCGTCGCCACCGCCGTCCCCGAGCTGGCCGAGCTGTGCCTGATCGACTTCGTCCGCGAGGACGGCTGGCTCGGCGACACCATCGTCGCTGGCGCGAGTCCGGAGCTGGCGGCCCGCCTGGAGCGGATCCGCCACCAGTCGCCGATCGACCCGGCGGGACAGCATCCGGTCGCGCAGGTCCTGCGTGAGGAGCGGCCGATGATCTGGCGCGAGTTGAGCTCCCCGGGCGTCGTCGAGGCCGTCGCCCAGAACGACGACCACCGCCGCCTGATGGCCGAGGCCGGCTACAACTCGGCCGCGGTGGTCGCGCTGCGGGCCCGTGGCCGGACCCTAGGTGCCCTCTCCTTCCTGCACGTCAAGCCGGACCTCCGCTACGACGCCGGCGATCTCGAGTTCCTCGCCGAGCTCGGCGACCGGGCGGCGATGGCGCTGGACAACGCCCGCCTCTACAGCGAGCGCGACCGGATCGCCCAGAACCTGCAGCGCGGCCTGCGCCCCTCCGGGCCGGCGCCGGTGCCCGGGCTGGAGGTCTCGGTCGTCTTCGAGGCCGCCGGCGAGGGAATCGACATCGGCGGCGACTTCTACGTCGTGCTGCCGACCGACGACGGCTGGTGGATCCTGATCGGCGACGTCGCCGGCAAGGGCAGTGCCGCCGCCGGGGTCTCGGTCGCCGCCCGCCACTCGGTCGCTGGCCTGACCCGGGTGATCGGCGAGCCCGAGGAGGTGCTGGCCGGCGCCAACGAGCTGCTGCTGGCCGGCACGACGTTGAACGACTTCGCGACCGCGCAGCTGCTGCGGCTGCGGCGCCAGGGCGATGGCTGGCGGCTGAAGCTGGCCGGCGCCGGGCACCCGCCGGCGATCCACGCGGGCTCCCACGGCACCCGTCAGCTCGGCGGCGGGACCCTGCTGGGCGCTTACGAGAATTCCAATGTCAGCTCGCACGAGGTCGAGCTGGCCCCCGGCGACACCCTCGTCCTCTGCACCGACGGCTGGCTCGAGGCCGGCCCGCCCGACGACCACCAGGACCCCGCCGCGCTGGCGGCGGCGGTCGAGCCGCTGGCCGGACTCGACCTCGAGG
>CBIHMQ010000254.1:0-2267 GCA_966211075.1 uncultured bacterium | reverse complement strand
CCTTTCAGCAGGGCCGCCGCGGCGACCGCCGGCAATGGGCTGAGCGCGGCGAGGTCGCCGTGCCGCTGCTCGATCCCGGCGCGGAAGGCGCGGCATTCCGAGCAGGCGCGCAGGTGGGCGCGGACGTCGCGCCGGCGCAGGGTGCGTCCGTCGCCGTCGGAGATCGCCCGGGTGACGGTCTCGCACCTCATCTCACGCCCCGCCTCCATCTGGCGCAAACCCAGCCGCGCTTCGTAGACGATCTGCCGCGCGGTCGCCGCCGAGGTGCCGAGCGCTTCCCCGATCTGCTCGAAGCCGAGGTCGGAGAGCTCGCGCATCACCAGGGCGCCGCGCTGGCGCTCCGGGAGTCGGCCGAGGTCGGCGATGAGGCCGCGCAGTCGCTGCCGCACCGTCGCGGTCTCGGCCAGGCTCGCCCCCGGGGCGACCGTCTCCGGATCGAGCTCCTCGCCGCGGCGCAGCCGCAGCAGGTCGATCGACTCGTTGTGGGCGACCCGGTACAGCCAGGGCTTGAGGTTGATCTCCCGTCGCTCGCCGGGCAGCGACCGCAGCGCCTTGACCATGGTGTTCTGGAGCGCGTCCTGGGCGTCGGCGGGGTTGCCGACGATCGCCAGGCAGTAGCGGTAGAGGTCCTGGTTGTAGCGGCGGAAGATCGCCGCGAAGGCGCGTTCGTCCCCGGCCACGGCGCGTCGGACCAGGCGCTCGTCGTTCATGGGTTGCCCTCGTTGGCACGCTGGCGCATCCCTTCAAGGTTAGGAGTGCGGTCTCCCCTTTCCAACGGCGGCGACCGCGCCGCGTCAGGTCCGACCGGGGGGACGAGCACCTCCCGCCACTCCGCCGGACGCCGCGGATATTTAGGCTTGCTCACATGAAGGCCCAGGAGATCCGCGACACCTACCTCTCCTTTTTCGAGGAGCGCGGGCACAAGATCGTCCCCTCGGCCTCGCTGGTGCCCTCCGTCCACGATCCCTCGGTCTTGCTGACGACGGCCGGAATGCAGCCCTTCAAGCCCTACTTCCTCGGCCGCGAGGAGCCGCCGGCGCCGCGCCTCGCCGATGTCCAGAAGTGCTTCCGCACCACCGACATCGAGGAGGTCGGCAACACCGCCCGGCACCTGACCTTCTTCGAGATGCTCGGCAACTGGAGCTTCGGCGACTACTTCAAGGCCGAGTCGATTCCCTGGGGCTGGGAGCTGGCGACCGAGGGCTTCGGGATGGACCCGGAGCGGATCTGGGTGACCGTCTTCGGCGGCGACGAGGAGCTCGGGCTCGGCCCCGACGAGGAGGCGATCGAGATCTGGCGCGGGGTCGGCGTCCCCGACGCGCGGATCGTCCAGCTCGGCCGCAAGGACAACTTCTGGCAGGCCGGCCCGACCGGGCCCTGCGGCCCCTGCTCGGAGCTCTACCTGGACCGGGGCCTCGAGTTCGGCGACGAGGACGACCGGCCCGGCAGCGACAGCGACCGCTTTCTGGAGTTCTGGAACCACGTCTTCATGAGCTACGACCTCGCCGAAGACGGGACGCTTACCCCGCTGCCGATGCGCAACATCGACACCGGCATGGGACTCGACCGGATGGCGGCGGTCCTCCAGGACGTCCCCTCGGTCTTCGAGACCGACCACGTGCGGCCGCTTGTCGACCTCGCCGAGGAGCTCTCCGGCCGCCGCTACGACGAGGGCGGCGCGGTGACCCGGGCGATGCGGATCGTCGCCGACCACTCGCGCGGCGCCGCCTTCCTGATCGCCGACGGCGTCGTTCCCTCCAACGAGGACCGCGGCTACATCCTGCGCCGGATCATGCGCCGTGCGATCCAGCAGGGCCGGGTGCTCGGCCTGTCACAGGGCTTCCTCGTCGACCTCTGCCAGGTCGTCGTCGACTCGATGGGCGACGTCTACGGCGAGCTGAGGGCCGAGCGCGACACGATCCGCCGCTGGACGGCGACCGAGGAGGAGAGCTTCGGCCGCACGCTCGCCCAGGGCGAGCGGCTGCTCGGCGAGCTGGTCTCGCGCGCCCACGGGGCGGGGGAGGGCGAGATCGCCGCCCAGGACGCCTTCCAGCTCCACGACACCTACGGCTTCCCGTACGAGATGACCAAGGAGCTGCTCGCCGATCGGGGGCTGACCGTCGACGACGCCGGATTCGAGGCGCTGATGGACCAGGCGCGCGCGACCGCTCGCGCAGGGGCTCGCGACACCTCCAGCGGCGAGGCCGACCGGATCGCCGAGCTCGTTCGCGCGGCGGGCTTCGAGACCAACTTCGGCGGCTACGAGC
>CBIHMQ010000253.1:0-2317 GCA_966211075.1 uncultured bacterium | reverse complement strand
CTTCAAGCTCGGCGAGGGGCTCGTCGAGGCGGAGGCGGGACCGTGACCGCCGCGCCGCCGCCCGGCGTCGAGCGCGACTACCCGCTGGAGCGGTTGACCACGGTCCGCACCGGCGGCCCGGCCGACTGGTTCGCCCGGCCTCGCAGCACCGCGGAGCTGGTCGATCTCTTGCGCTGGGCCGAGGCGGAGGATCTGGCGGTAGGGCTGGTCGGTTCTGGCTCGAACCTGCTCGTAGCCGACGATGGATTCCGCGGACTCGCGATCAAGCTGGACGGTGACCTTGCCACGATCGAGCGCGAGGGCGAGCGGCTGCTCTGCGGCGGCGGCGCCCGGCTGCCGGCAGCGGCGACGAAAGCCGCCAACTGGGGCCTCTCCGGGATCGAGTTCGGTACCAACATCCCCGGCAGCGCCGGCGGAGCGGTGCGGATGAACGCCAACGCCTACGGCGGACAGCTGGCGCGGGTCCTGGAGTGGGTCGAGATCAGCACCGCCCGCGGGACCGAGCGGCGCCAGCCCGAGCAGCTCGGCTTCACCTACCGCAACTCCAACCTGGGTCCCGGCGAGGTCGTCTCCCGGGCCGCCTTCCGGCTCCGCCCCGGCGACCCCGAGGAGATCCGGGCGACGATGGCGACGATGCGCCGGCGCCGCCACGAGGCCCAGCCGAAGGGGATCAAGACCTTCGGCTCGACCTTCAAGAACCCCGAGGACGAGCGGGCCGAGGGCCGCACCGCCGGGCAGCTTTTGGAGGCGGCCGGCTGCCGCGGCCTGCGCCACGGCGGAGCCCGTTTCTCCGAGAAGCACGCCAACTTCGTCGAGAACACCGGCGGCGCCACCACCGCCGACGTGGTGGCGCTGATGGCCGAGGGCCAGCGCCAGGTGCGCGAGCGCACCGGGGTCGAGCTGGTGCCGGAGGTCCAGCTGCTGGGCGAGGTGCTCTGGCCGGGCGACCCGCCGTGAAGCGTTGGCTCTGGCGCTCGGTGGCGGTGATTCTCGCGGTCATCGCCGCCGGCTTCGTCGCCCAGAAGCTATTCGGCAACAGCGCCGTCGAACCCCATCTGCGCGCCTCGCAGCCGATCGCGGTGATCGGCAGCGGCGAAGAAGCGGTCGCGGTCGCCGCCGACGGCGCCCTGATGCGCTGGTACCCGGTACCGGAGACGTCCTCGCTGCCGCGGCTGCCGCTCGCTGAGCCGCCCGCCAACGGGAAGCTCGGCGGTCCGGTCCTCGAACAGGCCCGCGTGCTCGGCGCCGCGCCGCCAGAGCTGCGCCGCTACGTCGAACGCTCCTATTACGGCGAAAGCGGGGTGGACGTAATTCTCGACGGCGGCATCGAACTTCGCTTCGGCGACGACTCGGACGCTGCCCGCAAGTGGAAAGCGGCAGCGGCCGTGCTTGCCGACCCGGAAGTGGAAGCGCTCGATTATGTAGACCTGCACGCGCCGAGGCACCCGTCGATAGGTGGCTCTGGGCATAGCCTTCCACCCGCACCGTGAACCCTCGACCACAGGGTTAGACCTGCCAAACTCTCAAGTAGTAGTTGAGATATTGGCCTTGCACGATGCCGCCCGGCCGTTTGACAGAGGCGTCAGAATGCCCTACGTTCAGCGCAATTTCCGCCCCGGCGGCAGTGACTCGAACCCTTGAGCCTCGCTGCAGAGTCGGACGGAAAAGGCTCAACTCAAAGGCTCAACTCAAATGGAATCCACTTACCTTGCGGTCATCAAGGTCGTCGGCGCAGGCGGCGGCGGCACCAACGCGGTCAGCCGGATGGTCGACGCCGGAATTCGCGGCGTCGAGTTCGTGGCCGTCAACACCGACGCCCAGGCCCTGCAGGCCTGCGACGCCGACATCAAGCTCTCGATCGGGCAGGAGCTCACCCGCGGCCTCGGCGCCGGCGGCAACCCCGAGGTCGGGGCTGGCGCCGCGGCGGAGAGTCGCGACGAGATCAAGGAGGCGCTGAAGGGGGCCGACATGGTCTTCGTCACCGCCGGCGAGGGCGGTGGCACCGGTACCGGCTCGGCCCCTGTGATCGCCGAGATCGCCAAGGAAGAGATCGGCGCCCTCACCGTCGGCGCGGTAACCAAGCCGTTCGAGTTCGAGGGCAAACGACGGATGCAGCAGGCGCTCGAGGGCATCGAGAAACTGCGCAACAACGTCGACACCCTGATCATCGTCCCCAACGAGAAGCTGCTGCAGGCGGTCGAGCGCCGCACCTCGGTGCTGGAGGCCTTCCGCCAGGCGGACGACATCCTCCGCCAGGGCGTGCAGGGCATCACCGACCTGATCACGATCCCCGGCCTGATCAACCTCGACTTCGCCG
>CBIHMQ010000252.1:0-2372 GCA_966211075.1 uncultured bacterium | reverse complement strand
TCGCCCTGGAGCGGCTCGGGGTCGGGACACTGGCAGAGCTGGCCGGGATCGCCTCGGCGCAGATGGCCGACCGCTTCGGGCGCCGGGGACTGGCGGCGCTGCGGCTGGCGCGGGGGGAAGAACAGCCGCTGCGCCCGGGCCGTCCGCGCGAGGACCTGGCCGAGCAGATCGATCTGCCGGAGGGGACCGCGGGGCGGCAGCTCGACCGCGCCCTGGCGCTGCTGGTCGACCGGCTGCTGGCAGCGCCGCAGCGCCGCGGCCGCACCCTGCTCGGCCTCCGGCTCGGCGCCCTGCTGGCCGGCGGCGGCAGCTGGAGCGTCGAGCAGGGCCTGGGTCGGCCGAGCGCCTCGGCGCGGGTGCTGCGCTCGCTGCTGACGCCGCGCCTGGAGTCGCTGCCCGGGCCGGCGACCGCGCTCCGCCTGGGCGCGCTGGGCCTGGGCCCGCCAGCCGCCGATCAGCTCGAGCTGGCGGTCGGGGGCGAGGAGCCCCGCCGCCGCCGGCTCGGCGCCGCCGTCCGCGAGGTCCGCGCCGCTCAGGGCACCGAAGCCCTACTCAGGATCCTCCCGCTCGACCTCGACTCCCGGGTCCCCGAGCGCTGGGCGGCCCTCACCCCGTTCCCGGAGCTTTAGGGAGCGGGGACCTGGGCGGCCATCTGGGTGTAGCCGGTGGCGCTGGGGTGGATGCCGGTGTCGCCGCTGATCACCCAGGGCGGGGTGCCGCCGGTGGGGCCTTCGCAGAAGGAGAGGGGGTGAGCGATCTCGAGCTCGTCCTGGGTCGGTTCGGACTGGACGCTGGGGCCGTCGACCATGTATTCGAGGTAGGAGCAGGTGTACTTGGAGGGGTAGACCGGCGAGACGTCGATGCCCACGTTGAAGTGGGGCGGGGCGACCGGGCGCAGGCGGGACTTGCTGACTTCGGCCGCGACCGAGGCGATTTCGCGGTTGAGGAGGGCGCCCATCTGGGCGATCTGGGTCGAGGTGTAGGCGAGGGCGACCGAGGGGACCGTCAGCGGGTACTGCATCAGGTAGACGACGGCGTTGGTCTCGGCGACCAGCTCGCGGTAGAGCTTGGCGAGGTTGGCGCGCAGTTCGACTTCCTCGAAGGCCTTTTCGACGCATTCGCTGAAGCCGCCGGCGATGTCCGACCAGATCGCGCAGCCCATGTTGCCGGTCCCGAAGAGGACGTCGGAGAGCAGCGGGTTGGCGCCGACCGTCATCAGGACGTAGTCGGGCGCTTCGGACTCGAGGCGCTTCGTGGTCGCGTAGAGCTGGCCGCCCGGCGCCCAGTCCTTCGGTTCGGAGCCGCTGACGGCGAAGTTGGCGTAGTTCTTCAGCGCGTGCTGATTGGCCCACTGGGCGGCCCAGGAAACGTTGTTGGCGAGGCCGTAGTCCGGGGCGTATTCGAGCTTCGTCCCCTTCTTGTTGGTGCGGACGGCGGAGTTCGAGGAGCAGGCGTCGTCGTATTCGCCTTCGCCGGGACGGCAGTTGAGCAGTTCTTCGAACGGCATCGGTTCGCCGTTGTCGTAGTAGCCGAACCCGGCCGTGACCGAGTCGCCCATCGCCCGGACGACGGCCCCTTCGGCGCGTTCGCCGAGCACCTCGACCTGGACGGGCGCCGTCAGGGCCTCGGCCGAGCGCGGTCGTTTACCGCCCCTATGGGGGCCGTTTCTGCCCGCGTTCGCGCGGGCGCGCAGGGAGAGGGTGGCGGTGCCGCGGAAGCGCTTGGCGGGGCGGTAGACGAGGGTGTCGCCGCGGAGGCGGGCCTTGCCGGCCTCGGGGCGGGCGGCGAGCCGCCACCGCACCTTGGCTCCGCACCGCGGCAGCGCCACCGCGATCCGTTCGCCGGGCCGCGCCCGCAACTGCGGCACCGAGGCGCAGAGGCGCCGCGCCGCGGCGGGCGGGCGCAGCCGGTGCACCTCGTGGTCGCGCGAGTCGAGCTCGGCGACGCTATCGCCGTCGACGTCGAGGAAGCCGCTGGCGTCGACGACCACGGTCGGAGGGCGGGACGCGCGCAGCGCCAGCCGGGTCTGCTCGCGGGTGAGCAGGGTGCTGTGCACGAAGGTGAACGAGCGCCGGCGCTCCGGCGTGCCGAGGGCCCCGGCGTTGGCGCGATCTCCGAGGTTCCAGACGTAAAGGTGCTGGCGGCCCGGCCAGCGGAAGGTGGCGGAGAGCTCCAGCGGCCGCCCGGCGAGCTGGATCGGGTAGCGGACCGCGACCAGCAGCTGTGCTTGGCCGGCGACCGGCGCGGTGACGCCGACGCTCTGGATCTCGACCGGCGCCGGCGCGACCCGGGACGCGGGCTTGGCGGCCGCGGCGGGTGCGGCGGCGAGCAGGCAGGCGAGGGCGGCTAGGGCCAGGCGGGTCCGCATGGGG
>CBIHMQ010000251.1:0-2381 GCA_966211075.1 uncultured bacterium | reverse complement strand
GGATACCTCCTTTTCTCTAGACACCCGTCCGGGCAGGAGGAGAACCCGGATCGAGGGGGCGGCGGGACGGGGAGGCGGGCGGCCGCTCCCGGGCCGCCCACCTCCATCCCCCGACTCCTTAGCGGAGCAGCGTCAGCACCGACTGGCCCGACTGCTGGGCCTGGGCGAGCATCGCCGTGCCCGCCTGCTGCAGGATCTGCAGCTTCGTGAACTGGACCATTTCGGCGGCCATGTCCACGTCGCGGATCCGGCTTTCCGATGCGGTCAGGTTTTCCTGGTAGATCGCCAGGTTGTTGAGCGTGTGCTCGAGGCGGTTCTGGACCGCTCCGAACTGGGCCCGCTGGGTGGAGATGGCCCCGATCGCGGCGTCGATCTCGGAGATGTCGGCTTCGCCTTCGACCGTCAGTTCGAAGGCTTCCGCGCCGACGGCTTCGCCGAGGCTGATCGTCGAGACGGTGATCACCTCGCCGTCGTTGGCACCGACCTGGAAGGTGACCGTGGCAGCTTCGTTCAGCAGCTTGATGCCGTTGAATTCGGAGCTGGTCCCGATCCGCTCGACCTCGCTCGCCAGCTGGTTGATCTCCGACTGGATCGAGGTGCGGTCGTCTTCCGAGAGGGAACCGTTCTTGTACTGGACCGCGAGTTCGCGGACGCGCTGGAGCATCGAGTGGACCTCGTCCAGCGATCCCTCGGCGGTCTGCACGAGCGAGACCGCGTCCTGGGCGTTGCGCTGGGCCTGGCCGATGCCGTGGACCTGGGCGCGCAGCCGTTCGCTGATCGCCAGGCCGGCGGCGTCGTCGGCGGCACGGTTGATCCGGTAGCCGGACGAGAGGCGCTCCATCGCCTTGCCGAGGCCGTTGCTGGTGCCAACCAGGTTGCGGTGGGCGTTGAACGCCTCGATGTTGTTCTGAATACGAAGGGACATATTCGATCGCTCTCCTTGGATCGGTTGTCGTTTGTCTAGTCCCGGGGCAACTCCCTGTCGCCCCTCTACGCCCCGGTGATCGACCGGAGCGCGTGCGCCTTTAGAGGAATCTCGGCGCGGTCGCTTAGTGCCCCTATGACGGCGTTAAGCGACCGCGCTCGGGCCGGGCGACCAGCAGGTACTGGTAGGCGCCGAGGCGCTGCTCGGCGTTGGCGGCGTCGCCGCCGAGGCGTCCGACCAGGGCCGCCAGCTCGGCCGTCGCCGGCGGCGGCGCCGTGGAGAGGCGGGTGGCGGCGGCGGACTCCAAGGCGAAACCGCACTCGCGCAGCATCGCCTCGGCTTCGTGGAGGGTGAAGAAGTGCACGTGGGTGCGGTCGAGCAGGCCAGCGTCGGCGTAGGGCCAGCGGTCCTGGGCGATCAGCGGCAGGACGACGCTCCAGTGGCCGACGTTGGGGATCGAGCAGACGATGGCGCCGTCGTCGGCCAGCCAGGGGCGCAGGGCGCGCAGCAGCCGGTGCGGGTCGCGGAGGTGCTCGAGCACGTCGCCGAACACCATCGCGTCGAAGTGGCCGTGGTCGAAGGGGAGGCTGTCGAGCTGGTCGAGGTCGCCCTCGACGACGTGGTCGAGGCGCTCGCGGGCGCGGGTGGCGGCGTCGGGCGAGAGCTCGAGGCCGGCGACCTCGAGACCGCGCTCCTCGCGCAGTGCGGCGCCGAGAGCCCCGGCGCCGCAGCCGACGTCGAGGACGCGGCGGGCCGCGGCCGGGACCAGCGCCCGCACCTCGGGCCGGTCGAATTCGAAGTAGGCGTCGTCCTGCGGGCTCATGCGGTGGCTCCTTCGAGGTGGGGGTGCTTGCGCAGGAAGGTGGCGCGATCGGCGGCGATCGTGCGCTCGATCCAGCCCCGCAGCTCCGGGTCCTCGCTGGCGACCGTGGCCGAGAGCGCGTGGCGGATCCGCGACTCGCGGACCAGCAGCGGCGGCCGGCCGAGCGCGCGGAGGCGCTGCAGCAGGTCGGTGTCCTGGAACCAGACGCGCAGCGCCGGGTCGAAGAACTGGCCGGGAGCATGGGACAGCTCCGCGACGGTCTTGCGCGAGAGCGCGAAGCACCAGGCGGCGAAGTCCTCGCGCATGCCGCCCTCGACCGTGAGCGGGAAGGCGACGGCGGCGCCGCCGTCTAGCGCCGCGCGAAGCGGCGGCCACCAGCCCGGCAGCAGCTCGACGTCGTCGTTCATGACGACGGCGTAGGGCGTTTCGACCGCGCGCAGGCCGGCGTTGACCGGGGCGGTGAACCCCTGCGGCGGGGCGCCGTTGTCGACGACGAGGATCTGGTGCGGGGCGTCGGTGGCGGCCTGGGCGGCGGCGACGCAGGCGCGGACGCGCTCGCTGGCGGCGTCGAGGGTGGGAATCACGATGGTCAGCTCGGCCGCGCTGCCGGGGGTGGCGCGGGCGGAGTTGGAG
>CBIHMQ010000250.1:0-2445 GCA_966211075.1 uncultured bacterium | reverse complement strand
GAGCGTGTCCGGGGCGGCGCCGCAGGCGGGCGAGGCGAGGGCGCCGAACAGCGCTTCGTCGTCGAGCGGGTTGGCGATCGTCGCCAGCAGCGCGCAGACGTCGGCGACCTGCTGCTGGGACCAGTAGCCGCGGCCGCCGACCACGTAGGGGCGCAGGCCGGCCCGGGCGAGGGAGTCCTCGTAGGCGTCGAGGTGGGTGAAGGCGCGCAGCAGCACGACCATCCCGCCGCGCGGCACGCCGGCGTCGGCGAGTGCCCGCAGGCGGGCGGCGAGGAAGCGTGCCTCGGCCAGGCAGTTGAGGGGGGTGCGGCCGTCGATCGCCGGCTCCAGCTCGATGCCCTCCTCGTCCCAGCCGTCGCGGGCGGTCAGCAGCAGCTCGACCGCCGGGCCCCCCAGCGAGGCGGTGGCGTCGGCTGCACCGCCGACCCGCAGCGCCCGGTAGCGCTCGCCGAGCAGGGCCGCGCCGAGCAGGTTGACAGCGCCGATTACCTCGGGCCGGGAGCGGAAGTTGCCGCTCAACTCCATCAGCTCGGCGTCGGCGCGCTCCGCGACCCGCTGGCGCTGGGCCCGGAAGACGTCCAGGTCGGCGTGACGGAAGCCGTAGATCGACTGCAGCTCGTCGCCGACCATGACCAGCTCGGTGCGGGGGCCGCGCAGCGCCTCGATCAGCCGCAGCTGCAGCCGGTTGGTGTCCTGGAACTCGTCGACCAGCAGGTGTCGGAAGCGGCCGCGGTAGGACTCGCCGATCTCGGCCCGCTCCAGCAGTCGGGCGGCGAGGATCTGCAGATCCTCGAAGTCGATCCCGGCGCGGCGCTCCTTGGCGGCCTCGAAGCGGGAGGAGAACAGCTCCAGCAGCTCGGCCAGGTGACGGTAGGCGACCCCGCCCTCGCCGGCCTCGGCGCAGCGGGCGATCGCCGCCTCGATCGCCTCCCGGTACGGCGCCACCGCCTTGGCGCGGCTGTCGGTTCGCAGCGCGCAGAGCTCGTCGAGGGTCGGCGGCTCGCCGGGGGCGTCGAGCCGGGCAAGCGCCCGCTCGATCGTCTCCCGCTTCGGGTCGCTCTCGCGCAGCTCCTCGAGCGTCGCCAGGGCGGCGGCGCGGCAGGCGGTGAGGGCGGCGGGCAGGTCGGGATCGGGCGGCTCCGGCAGGCGCGGCTCGGCGACGCCGCGGCTGCGCAGCTCGTCGTGAACCGCGACGACGACCGCCCGCAGGCCCTCGACGTCGAAGCTGGCGACCGTCTCCTCGCGGGAGGGGTCGCCGCCGGCGAGGAACTCGGCGAGCGCCTCGTCGAAGGCCTCGCGAGCGGCTCGGCTGGCCTCCGGGGCGTCGAGGAGGCGGAAGTCGGGGTCGATCCCGGCCGCGACCGGGTGGCCGGCGAGGACGCGGTTGCAGAAGCCGTGGATCGTCGTGATCCAAGCGCCGCCGATCGCCGCCAGCAGCTCGCCCGCCCGCTCCGAGCCGCCCTCGGCGCGCCGCCCCAGCTCGGCGTGGATCCGCTGCCGCAGCTCCGCCGCCGCCTTGTCGGTGAAGGTGAAGGCGAGGACGGCGTCGGGGGAGACCCCCTCCTCGCAGAGGAGCCGGCAGTAGCGCTCGACCATCACGCCGGTCTTGCCGGTCCCGGCGCCGGCCTCGAGGAGGACGTCGCGGCCGCGCGCCTCGATCGCCTTGGCCTGCTCGGGAGTCGGCCTCATCGCTCCTCGACCCCCTCGTCCTCCTCGAACTGGGGGGCGCGGTCGCGGCGGCAGATCGAGGCGAAGGTGCAGAACGGCGGGCAGGTGTCGTGGCCGCGCAGGCCGCGGCGCGGGCCGGGGTCGCGGCGGATCTCGCCGGCCCGCATCCGGGCGACGATCTCGCCCGCCCGCCGCCGCGAGTCCTCGAGCAGCTGCTCGAGGCCCTCGGCGTCGACGACGTCGCGGGGGTAGAGGTCGTAGGCCCCGAGCTCGGCGGCCGCCTCGTCGAGGACGGCGCCGCGCGGTCGCCGCACGGAGGTGCCGCGCAGTGGGTGGTAGAGGCCGCCTACGGGTGTCCCGCCCCAGTGCCGTTCGACGGCCAGCAGGTAGAGCGCCAGCTGCAGCTTCGCCTGCTCCTCGAACTTCTCCAGCGGCGTCACCCGGCCGGAGAGCTTGTAGTCGATGACGAGGGCGCGGCCCTCGGGGTCGCGGTCGACGCGGTCGATGGCGCCGTGCAGGCCCCAGCCGCCGAGGTCGAGGACGGGGCGCTCGCTCTCCTCGTGTTCGCCGAAGCCGGCCTCGAGCAGCCAGGGCTCGAAACCGCCGCTCTCGCGCCCCGCCTCCTCGGCCAGGAAGCGCTCGAGCAGGCCCTCGACCCGGCGCGCCATCGCCCGCTCGGTCGGGTGCTCGCCCAGTTCGCGCTCGGCAAAGAGCTCGTTCAGCAGCTCGTGGCCGCGGACCAGCCAGGCGGGCAGCGAGGCGGGGCGGGGGAGGGGG
>CBIHMQ010000249.1:0-2528 GCA_966211075.1 uncultured bacterium | reverse complement strand
CTCGGAGCCGCTGAGCAGGATCACCCAGGCGCGGGTGCCGACGCTGCCGACCCCGACCACCTTGCGGGCCATGTCGCGGAACCGGTATCCGTCGAAGAGGTGGCGGCGGTCGCCGGGCAGGCTCTCGCGGTAGTGCTCCAGCACCCCTTGCAGGGCCTCCTCCAGCCGCTCCGCCCCGCCGGCCCCGCGCAGCTCCTCGGCCGGGACCAGCAGCGGCGGTTCGCTGACGAAGCGGAGCTCGCCGTCGACCCGGCGGGTCAGCTTCCCCAGCGCCCGCAGGTTGTCCCTGCCGCGCGCCTTGGCGATCCCGCGCCGCACGCGCTTGACCTCGTCGGCGTCGTGCTCGGCCTCGATCTGGGCCAGCTGCGCCTCGACGTCGAGGCGGGCGTACCAGACCTCGAGGTTGGTCTGGGCGGCGAACTCGCGCATCGCCTCGCGGTAGGAGAAGACGGCGGCGAGCACCGAGGCAGCGCAGCGCTTCGCCTTGAAGCCGCGTTCGCGGCCGGCGATCGCGAAGCTGGCGGCGAGCCGCTTGACGTCCCACTCCCAGGGACCCGGCAGGGTCTCGTCGAAGTCGTTGAGGTCGAAGAGGAGGCGCCGATCGGGGCCGGCGAAGGCGCCGAAGTTGGTCAGGTGGGCGTCGCCGCAGGCCTGCACATGCAGGCCGGAGACCGGCGTGCCGGCGAGGTCGGCGGCCATGACCGCGGCGGCGCCGCGGAAGAAGGCGAACGGCGAGGCGGCCATCCGCGCGTGGCGGATCGGCACCAGCTCCGGGACCCGGGTCCGCTCCTGGGCGGCCAGGATCGCCAGCGGGTCGCGCCCCGGCGGCGGCTCCCAGGCCGCGTGGGCGGAACGAGGAGCCCCCGAACGCGCCGCCTTACCCGCGGCGGCGCGTTCGGAAGCGTCCATGCGTCAGACCGTAGCGGCGGCCTGGTCGGACTGGCTCTGCTCGGAGGCCTTGGCGGCCATCTCGTCGGCGCCGGGGAGGTCGTCGACGGCGCGCGGCAGCAGCACTTCTTTGGCGATGACCAGGCGCTGGATCTGGCTGGTCCCCTCGTAGAGCTGCATGATCTTGGCGTCGCGCATCAGTTTCTCGACCGGGTACTCCTTGATGAACCCGTAGCCGCCGTAGACCTGGACGGCGTCGGTGGTGACCTCCATCGCCGAGTCGGCGGCGAAGCGCTTGGCCTCCGAGGAGACCAGCGAGGCGCGTTTGCCCTGGTCGAGCAGGACGGCCGAGTTCCAGGTCAGCAGCCGGGCCGCGTCGACCTTGGTCGACATGTCGGCGATCATGAACTGGATCGCCTGGTGCATCGCGATCGGGACGCCGAACTGGACCCTTTCTTTGGAGTACTCGACGGAGAACTCGAAGGCCGCGCGGGCGATCCCGGTGGCCATCGCCGCCACGCCCGGACGGGTCCGGTCGAGGGTCATCATCGCCAGTTTGAAGCCCTTGTTCTCCTCGGCGAGGAGGTTCTCGGCCGGGACCTCGACGTCGTTGAAGGAGATGGTCGCGGTGTTGGACGCCCGCTGACCCATCTTGTCCTCCTTCTTGTCGACGGTGACGCCGGGGGCGTTGGCGTCGACGACGAAGGCGGAGATGCCGCGGTGGCCCGAGTCCGGGTCGGTCTTGGCGAAGACCGTGAACCAGTCGGCGTAGGTGCCGTTGGTGATGAAGCACTTGGAGCCGTTGAGGATGTACTTGTCGCCCTGCTTGACGGCGCGGGTCTTCATGCCCGAAACGTCGGAGCCGGCGTCCGGCTCGGTGAGGCCGAAGGAGGCCAGCTTGGGAGCTTCGGTCAGCATCCCCAGGTACTTCTTTTTGGTCTCCTCGGAGCCGCCGAGGGTGACTGGGGCGGAAGCGAGGCCGTTCGCCATCAGCGAGGTGCCGATCCCGGAGCAGCCCCAGCCGATCTCCTCCTCGATGATGCAGCCCGAGAGGTAATCGAGGCCCGGGCCGCCGTAGGCCTCGGGGATGTGGGTGTTCATCAGGCCAACCTCGAAGGCCTTGTCGACCACGTCCTGCGGCCAGGTGCCGTCCTTGTCGTACTCCCAGGCGACCGTCCGCATCTCTTTGTCAGCGAAGCTGTGTGCCAGCTCGCGCAGGTCCTTCTGCTCATCGGTGAGGGTGAAGTCAACCACCGGTCGGTGCTCCTTTGTCGTGCTTGCAGTCTGTCTGGAGCGCCGCCCGGCCAGGGTTAGACGTTCCGCCGATTGACTGGTCAGTCAACCAACGCCAAGGTTAGCGGAACGGTCCCCCCATGTGGGCGGGTTACCCTTGATCCCCATGGGCTTGGCGCTGGCCTTGAACGCGGTGGAGAAGGGGGCGATTCTGTTCGGCCTGACCGGCATCGCCGCCCCGCTGATCGGGCTGGCGCTGCGGCGCTACGTCGGCAACGGCTGGGATGCGATCGGCGGCGGGCCGTTTTCCCTGCTGCATGAAGCGCCCGGCCGGCGCCGCGGCGGCCCGCGGCAGAAGGTCGACCCGGCGATTCAGGCAGCGGAGGTGCGGCAGCTGCTGCAGGCGA
>CBIHMQ010000248.1:0-2553 GCA_966211075.1 uncultured bacterium | reverse complement strand
GATCGTGGTGCCCTGGGTTGCTTCGGGGGCGGGGGCGGTGGCCGGGGGCGCTTCCGGGGCCTCGTTGGGATCGGCCGGTTCCACGCAATCGGCGTCGAGAAGATCGACCAGGCCGTCGCTGTCGTCGTCGATGCCGTTGGCGCAGGCGGGAGCCTGCAGCGAGGGAACCGCCGTGGTGGTAGTCGCCGGCACTTCAGGCGGCGGGCTTTCGTTGATGGGATCGGCTCCGGCACTGGTGGAGCCGAGCAGCGATGCCGCCAGGAAGCTGGCGAGAACGACGATCAGTGCGAGCTTGATTCTCATCCCAGTGCGCCTCTAAGCCCATGGTCAGGGACCGCGGAAACCGCGCCCTTACCCTCCCTGAGCATCAGGCAACCGCAACGTACTTGTTGGGTAGAGGGTACGCAACGCGCCCGACCTTCCCCCAACAAGGCCTTAATCATGGTTCGGTTCATCCTGGGCAAGCTCATCAAAGACAAGGCGACGATGCGGCCCCGGAGCCTGCCATCCGGCTCGGATGCGCTAGGAGGGATTGGCGAAAACCCGGGTGCGCGCCGCGTCCGCCGCCGCCGGACGCGTGCGGGGGCTTCGCCAATCCCTCCAAGTTAAGGTGAAGTCAACGACCTGCGAACGGGGGATGAATTGACCATCGAGCAAGAGGATCAGGACAGTCTCAGGGCCCGCAGCGAGCAGGCGCTGGGCGAGATCGCCCAGGCCCTCATCGAGAACCCAACCCTGCACAACGCGATCTCGGCCGCCTTCGGCGCCCGCGAGAAGGCGATCGAGGCGCAGCACGCGGCGATGAGCGCGCTCAACCTCTCCTCGGCCGCCGACCTGGAAAGGCTGGAGCGGCGTGTCCGCTCGCTCTCCCAGCGCCTCGAGGACGTCGAGGAGCAGCTGGACGACGCCAATCGTGAGCTCGCCGCCCTGCGCCGCCACGCCAAAAAGGAGAAGAAGGACAGAATCTCACCCTCAAGTTGAGGGTGAGAGTGCCGCTGCCGCGGCCTCTCCGGCTTGCGTAGCGGCTGCTGCCTCGGCCTCGTCGCCAAGGCGCTCGCCAGTAGCCGTCTCGGTGACGACCAGCACCGCGGCGAGCGCCATGCCGAGCTCGCCGGCCCGGCCCAGCAGCGCCGCCGTCTGCATGTCGGCCGCGTCGCCGGCCGCGACCGGGGCGGGCGCGCCGCCGCCGTGGAAGGTGTCGAGGCTGGCGACGACCCCGGCCCGGCCTTTCTCCCCAAGCGCCTCGCTGAGTCGCCGCGCGAGCTCGGGGTCAGGGAAGGCCGGGCTCCCTTCGCCGCCACCCGGACCGCCCCAGGCGTGCGCCTCGGTGACGTCGAGCAGCGCGCCGGCCGCAAGGTCGGCGGCCAGCCCCGTGCAGGTCCCGACCCGCACCGCTCGTCGCACCCCCAGCTCCGCCAGGTCGGCCAGCACCACGGTCGCGCTGGGGCCGCCGATCCCGGTCGCCTGGATCGTCAGCTCGGCGCCCGCCGGCGTCCGCGCCGTGTAGCCCCACAGCCCGCGGGCGTGGTGGCTCATCTTCGGTTTCTCGAGCAGCGCCTGGGCCAGCATCAGGGCCCGCCCGGGGTCGCCGACGAGGATCGCGTCAGCGGCGACTGAGGTGACTGGGCGCAGCCGGCTCGGCATCGTCAGCCGACCCTATTGAGCCTGGCTCGGCCTCGGCGCCGCTGCCCCCGTTGCCGCCGCCGCCGTTCGCCTCCGCCGCGGCCAGCGATGCCTCGTGGGCGGCGATCGCCTGCCGCAGCTCGCGCTTGCGCATCCACTCGGCCGCGAAGTAGCTGCCGATCACGACGGCGAAAGCGAGCAGCTGCGCGCCCAGCGTCTCGACGGTCGGGTAGATGCCCAGCCAGGTCCCCATCCAGAGGGGGAATTCGATTTCGAGCGGGTGGATCGGCAGCCAGCCGACGCCCTGCATCGTCCGCGCCGTGTTGCCGACCAGGACGACCAGGACCAGCGAGATCAGGACCCCGGTGAGGATCAGCATCTTCTTATACGGGAGCTTGCGCTCGAGGGCGAAGGTGAACGCCCCGACGATCGCGGTCAGCACCAGGCCCAGCGAGACCCCGGCGAGGACGACTCCGGTGCCGGAACTGAGCTGCAGCGCCTGCAGGAAGAGGACCGTCTCGAATCCCTCGCGGAAGACGCTGGTGAATCCGAGCGTGTACAGCCCGACGACGGTCGCCGCGCCGGCGCCGGCCGCCAGCGCCGCCCCGGTCAGAGCCTTGCCGCGGTCGCGGTGGCCTCTGATCCACTCGGTCCAGTAGACGCGGTGGAAGAACCAGTTCATCACCAAGAGCAGGACCCCGATCGCGACGACGCCGACCACCGCCTCGAGCTTCTCGCCGTATTTCGAGAGCGAGTCGAGCAGCAGGATCGCCAGCACGAACATCAGCATGCTGGCTGGGAGGGCGAGCAGAGCGCCGCGGTAGATCGGCCGGCGCAGCTCCCGTCGCGGCCCGATCATGCTGGCGGTGATCGCGGCGATGATCAGGATCGCCTCCAGCCCCTCGCGAAAGACGATCAGTGCCGAGTTGG
>CBIHMQ010000247.1:0-2594 GCA_966211075.1 uncultured bacterium | reverse complement strand
CAGGACCGCATGGAGGCGGTGCTGGAGGACCCCTACATCCTCATCGCCAACCAGAAAATCGGCTCCGTGCGGGACATCCTGCCGGTGCTCGAGCAGGTGATGCAGGGCGGCAAGCCGCTCCTCATCGTCGCTGAGGACGTCGAGGGCGAGTGCCTGGCGACGCTGGTCGTCAACAAGCTCCGCGGCACCTTCACCGGCGTCGCGGTCAAAGCCCCCGGCTTCGGCGACCGCCGCAAGCGGATGCTCGAGGACATCGCGATCCTCACCGGCGGCGAGGTGATCACCGAGGAGATGGGCCTGAAACTGGAGAACACCCAGCTGGCTCAGCTCGGCAAGGCGCGTCGCGTCGTCGTCTCCAAGGACACCACCACCGTCATCGACGGCGGCGGCGAGGGCGAGGACATCAAGGGCCGGATCAAGCAGATCAAACAGGAGGTCGAGAACACCGACTCCGACTTCGATCGCGAGAAGCTCCAGGAGCGCCTCGCCAAGCTGTCCGGCGGTGTCGCGGTGGTCAAGGTCGGCGCAGCCACCGAGACCGCGAGGACGGAGCAAAAGCCCCCCGTCGAGGACGCGCTGCAGGCGACCCGCGCCGCCCTCGAGGAGGGCGTCGTCCCGGGTGGCGGCGTGGCGCTGCTGAACGCCCAGGCCGGTCTGGACCCCGAGAAGCTCTCCGAGCCGGACGAGCAGACCGGTGCACGGATCATCCACCGCGCTCTCGAGGAGCCGGTGCGGCAGATCGCCGAGAACTCCGGCCTGGAGGGCTCGGTCGTCGTCAACAAGGTTCGTGAGCTGAAGGACGGCGAAGGCCTCAACGCGGCCACCGGCGAGTACGGCGACCTGATCAAGGCCGGCGTCATCGACCCGACCAAAGTCAGCCGCTCGGCTCTCGAGAACGCCGCCTCGATCGCGAAGAACATCCTCGTGACCGAGGCGATCATCGCCGAACCGCCGGAGGAGAACGGCGGCGGCGGCATGCCCGGCGGCGGTATGCCGGACATGGGCGGCATGATGTAAGGACGCACGGATGCTGGCTCGGCGGCCCTGCGCCCGCGTCTGGCGGCGGGGGGCTACGTCGGGCGTCGTCCTCGAAGGCCCGCGATGCGCCGCATCGCGGGCCTTCTGCGTCCTACCCCCGACTCGCCCCGAACGCGGTCACTTTCGGCCCCTATAGGGGCGCTAACTGACCGCGCTTGAGTCGGGCGGCGCCTATTTCGCTTTGGCTTTTTTTTCGGGTGGCGGCAGGGGCGGGTATTCGCCGATGTTGTATTCCGCGTATTCCGGGAAGGTGGGGCGGCGGACCTTGAGGCGGAGGGTGTTGAGGGTCCGGGGGTAGAGGCTGACGTCGTACTGGTTGCCGGGGCCGAAGCCCTGGTAGTAGACGAGCATCCGGGTCCGCGGGTGCCTCATCGCCCAGGCGATCATCCGCTTGACAAAACGCGGTTCGTCTTCGCCGTGGACCGCCCACTCGGTCAGGGCGAGCGGCTTGTTGCGCCACTGTTTGCCGACGTAGAAGCGGTTGAGGTCTTTCCAGACGGGATACTGCGAGTAGAAGTCGGTGCCGGCCCAGTCGACCCAGCGGCTGCCGGGCCAGTAGTTGCCGGGGAAGTTGCCTTTGACCCGCGGCGAGCCGCCCGGCAGCGGGCTCCAGATGATCGCCACCGGCGCCGCCGGCAGGCTTTCCGGGTTCGGTCCTTTGGTCCGGTTCAGCGGCGGCAGGCCGATTTCGGCCAGGGTCAGGTTGATCCCTTCCAGGGTCTGGCCGCCGCGGACGATCGCGACGATGCGGCGGAAGGCCTGTTTGTACCAGTAGGTGCTGTGTTCGCCTTCTTTGGGCGTGCCGTCGCAGTTGTAGGCGGACCAGACGTTGAGGCAGCGGTTCGGCTCGCCGAGCGGCCGCACGTAGCCGAGGATGCCGCGTTTGGCGAGGAAGTCGTTGACCTGCAGCAGGTAGTCGTCGCCGGCTCCGAGGGCGATCTGCTCCGGGGTGATGATCTCGGCCAGGGTCTGGTCGTCGGCGGTGGAGATCGCCAGGATCGGCCGGGTGCCGGTTTCGCGCCAGCGTTCGTAGGAGTTGTTGAGGCTGTTGCCCCAGGGATGGAAGGTCTGCAGCAGCGCCGGGTGCTTGCCGATCAGCGCCGAGAATTCGCCGAATTCGGTGGTCCGGCCGCGGTCGCTGACCCCGAAGAAGACGTTCGGCTTCGGCGGGACCAGGGTGCGGGCGGCGGCCGGCGCTGCCAGCAGGGCCGCGAGCAGCGCGGCGAGCGCCAGGGCGCGACTAAGAGTCCTCCAAGACATCGCTCATCCTTCGCGGTTGCACTCCGAGCGCCTGCACGTCGGCGGTGCCGCGCTCGCTGACCATGGAGACCTCCATCAACTCGGCCTCCTCCCAGGTAGCGAACACGGACTCGCCGAAAACGGAGCGGCCGGCAAGCAATCCGGCGCGAACCATGCCCAGCGGCAGGTGCACGAGCGTGCGCGGCCGGCCGGCGATGCGGCTGACCAGATCGGACATGTCGTCGTAGGTGAGCGTCTCGGGGCCGGCCAGCTCGTAGCGCGGCGCGGCCTCGCCGGCGAGGGCGGCGGTGACGCAG
>CBIHMQ010000246.1:0-2604 GCA_966211075.1 uncultured bacterium | reverse complement strand
ACCTTGCCGTGGCTCCCGCCCCACCAGCGCTTGATCAGCTCCGGGGTCGTGTAGGCGCGGTAGACGAGCCCCTTCGGAGCGTCGAACTCGCGCGTGAACAGAATCTCCTTCTCGCTGGGCAGCGTCAGCTCAGCCGTGCCGGTGCTTGGCATCTCCGTCATCTCCTTCGCTCTCGCTTTTCAGTTCCCCCACGACCGCGTCGAGCTGGTCGAACCGCTCCTGCCAGAGCGCCTCGAAGTTGCGGACCCAGTCATGGATGTCCTTGAGGCCCTGGCCGTCGAGCCGGTAGAGGCGGCGGCGGCCGTCCTGCCTCGCGGCGACCAACCCGACCTCGTGCAGCACTCGCAGGTGCTTGGAGACCTGGGGCTGGCCGAGGCCGAGGGCGCTGACGATCTCCCCCACGGAGCGCTCGCCGCCGGCCAGCAGATCGAGGATCTGCCGCCGCCGGGGCTCGGCCACCGCGTTGAAGGGGTCGGTCGTCGTTGCCGCTCTTGCCATCTCGTCAATATATTCCTATATCGGAATGTGTCAAATGCGAGCCTTGGGAGCCGGCTCGGGCGGGCGGGCGAAGGCGAGCAGGAGCAGCGGGTAGAACCAGACGACGTAGAGGTAGAACCAGTGCTGCATGGTCAGCTGTAGGGCGATCAGCAGCGCCGCCCCGAGCGCCGCGACTTGGACCAGGCTCTTGCGGCGCGGGACGAAGGCGAGCGCCAGCGAGAGGGCGGCGGTGGCGGCGAGCAAGGCGATCCGAAGCGGCTCCAGCGACGGCACCTGTCCCCAGATCGAGAACGGCGAGTCGCGGCCGGCCTGGTAGGCGATCGTGCGCTCGTAGACGGTGCCGAGGCCGGGGTCGATGGCGGGCCAAATCAAGACCAACGCGGTCACCGCGGCGAACGCGACGAGAAATCCGAGCGGCCGTGGAACGCGCGCTGCGTTTGCATCCGTATGCGCGGCAAATGCAGCGCGCGGCGGCCGGTAGGTCGCCAGCATCGGCACCAGCAGCGCCGGGGCGAACTTCGCCCAGGTCACCAGTGCGGCCAGGGCGCCCCTGGCGATCGGTCGCGCCAGGACCAGCAGCAGCGCCACCAGGAGGACCGCGACGAGGGTGTCGTTGGAGTTCGACTCGAGGGCGTAGGCCGTGTAGGGGTAGGCGACCCAGCCGAAGGCAAGGGTCGCGCCGAGTCGGCGGCCCTGCGGCCCGGGGCGAATCCGCATCCCCAGCACGATCAGCAGCAGGAAGGCGAGGACGTCGAAGCCGACCGCGGCGCCGTGGGCCGCCGGCAGGTCGTCCCAGCTTCCCGACCAGGGCCAGACCAGCTCGAAGGGGACGTAGGCGAGGTAGTTGACCGGCCCGTAGGTGTCGCCCTGGGAGACGTCGTCGGGGAAGTTGTCGTAGATCGGCTCGCCGTGGGTAATCCGGTCGGCGCCGGCGACGCTGGCGTAGCCGACGTCGATCGTCCCCGAGTCGGCGACGTTCAGCCCAACCCGGAAGCCGAGCAGGAAGAGCGCCGCGACCAGCAACCAGGCGGCGGGCCAGACCGGCCGCAGCCCCTCCCCCCTGCCGCCGAAGCCGATCCAGAGCGCCCGGCCCAGGAGATAGAGCAGCACCGGGTACTGCAACGGCGCCGAGACTCCTATCTCCGCTCGGTTGAAGAAGTAGTGCGAGACGCCGAAGCCGAGCAGGACCAACAGGTCGAGGTTGGCGACTCGGCGCCAGCGGCGCCAGTCGACGAGGCCGAGCAGGAAGAGCGCGCAGAGGGGGAGGAAGACGTAGGGCGCGTTGAGCTTGTGGCCGAAGGCGCCGGCGTAGCCGCGGGCCATCTTCCAGGCCACCTGGTAGCCGGTCCAGGACTCGATGACGTCGCCGGACTTCGGGTCGACCAGAACCAGCGCCACCTCCTCGCCGCCGACGAAGTACCCGACCTCCCAGTGCCCTTCGGTCCTCTCCGCGACCGGCGCCAGCGGCCCGTTCTCCGCTTCCTCACGGACCACGTTGGCGTCCTGGTTGGCGATGCCGATGGCGCTCTCCTCACTGACCGCGGCGGACGCGAGGGGCGCGTTCACCAGCCAGAGCGCCGCGATCGCCGCAAGGACTGAGAACGCCACAACCGCGGGTGGCGTGCGGGATGCGGAACCCGCAGAGCGGGGTGCGCGTCCCGCACGACAGGACCCGCGGCCGAGCGCCCTCATCCCTTACCGGATATCCCGAAGTGCTCGCGCACGACCGGCGCCACATCGCGCAGAGTCCACTGCTCGCGGGCGGCGGCGGAGTCGGGCCCGCAGCCCACGAAGAGCAGCGGGCCGAGCGAGTCGCCGGCGTGCAACGCCCCATGGCTGCCGCCCCCGGCATGGCTGACCCCGCCCCAGTCCACGGCCTCGAAGCCGGGCGCCAGAGAGAGCACGAAGTCACCGGCGTGCGGCGCCGTCAGCGCCGACCAGACCCGGGCCAGCGGGTCGGGATAGGTCTCGCTGTCGAGGCGGCCGTCGACGACCGTGGCGGCGAGGGCCTCGAGCTCGCCCTCCAGCTCCCAACTGACGCCGCGCAGGTCGGCGACCTCTCCCCAGGGCCGGACCCGCAGCGCCGCCCCGCCCCGCTCGACCACC
>CBIHMQ010000245.1:0-2664 GCA_966211075.1 uncultured bacterium | reverse complement strand
GCCTTCCCCGGCGACGAGGGCGCCGGGGAAGGCTGGGGAGCCGAGACCACCACCCCCTGACCCGGGGCCGAGGCGGAGTCGTCGCCGCGGTTGCGGTGCGGATGGCGATTCTCGCCCTCGGCGCGAGCGGTGGCAGCCGGCTCGCGCGCCACGAGAGCGCTGTAGGGCCCGCGCTCGAGGGCTGGCGCCGAGACGATCGAGCTCTCCCCGATCGCCTGACGGTGGACAGTCGGGCTGGGCATCAATGAGCCCACCGCGGGGAAACCCTGGTTGGCGATGAAGGCGACCAGGCCGAGCGCCGTCGCCGCCGTGAGGCCGAGCAGCGCAAAGGAGACGACCCGGATCCGGTCGAGGATCCCGTCGCTGCGCGAGCCGGGCCGCAGCATTGGGCGGAGGGACAGTTGTGAGATGCGACGCCGCACTAAGCAGCTATCGCCCACGCCAGCCGAAAGCTCCAGCCCTGCTTCCGGTAAGCCCAATTTCTCCTAGACCTTTCGTCGAGTTGGGAGGAGATCGACTGCTCGCTCAGTGACCGGCATCGACCCGGAAACCGCGCCGGGAGACGTCGATCGCAACCGTGCCATCGCGATCGGTTCGCATAACCGGGACCCCGGCTTCGGCGAGGGTCGCGACGGTCGCGGCGGTCGGGTGACCGAACGGGTTCCCGTCGCCGACCGAGATCACCGCGAGGCCGGGCCTCGAGCGGGCGAGAAGCGCGCTGAGGCCGGCGTCGTCGCTGCCGTGGTGGGCGACCTTGAGGACGTCGACGGGGCCCGGCTCGAGCGGGACCGCCTCGGCCTCGGCATCGGCACCGAGCAGCATCGAGAAGCGATGCCAGCGAACGAGCAGAACCAGCGAGCGCTGATTCGGGTCGACGCCGGCCGCCGGGGCGGACAGCAGGGCCGCGGGCGGCCAGAGCGCTTCCAGCCGAAGAGCCCCGGAGCGCAGGGTCGCGCCGGCGGCAACCCTGGTCGGGACCGCCCCCGCCGCGGCGGCGCGATCCCGCAGCTCTCTCCCCACCCGGGCGTAGACGAGCCTTTCCACGGGCAGGCGACCGAACAGCTCGGTTAGCCCGCCCGTGTGATCGGACTGGTCATGTGTGGCGACCGCGGCGGCGAGGCGCCCGACGCCCTCCCCTCGCAGGCGCTCCGCCAGGTCCTCACCGGGAGGTCCCCCGTCGACGAGGACCGGCGCCGCCGCCCGGGGCCGCAGCAGGATCGCGTCGCCCTGGCCCACGTCGAGGACCTCGACGCGAAGGCCGGCGGCGGGGGCCGCCGCATCCGCACCTCCCCGCGAGGAGCCCCATGTCCAGAGCCCGGCGACGAGGGCGAGGCCGACGCCCGCGACGGCAAGCGGCGGCGGCGCGGCGAGCCTTTCGCGCGGCGCCGCGGCATAGCCGCGGCGAGCAACCGCCGTGTCGATGCCATCTCGCGCCCGGGCAAGGCGGCGACGGCGCGCCATCCCGGCCGCGATCCACCTTGCGGCAGCGAGCCCGAGGTACGCCCCGAGCAGCCCGCCCGGGCCGAGCCGTACCCCTATCTCGGCCCAGGACGGGCCGCCGCACCAGGCCGCCACCTGGGCGACGTAGGCGAGCAGGACCGCATTCGCGGCGTTGAGCGGCTCGACCGGCAGCCCCGGGACCTGGGCGGCGGCGGCGCTCGCCATGCCAAGCCACATCGCCGGGGCCACCGCCGGCATCGCCAGCAGGTTCGCGACCAGGGTCGTCGTCGAGAGGGTTTCGAAGTGGAAGGCGATCAGCGGCGCGGTGGCGAGCGTCGCCGCCGCCGTCACCGCCAAACCCTCGGCAAGAGCGCCGCGGGCGTGGCCCGGCCCGAGCCGGGCGAGGAGCGCCCGCCGCAATGGCGTGGCGAGCGCGAAGATGCCGGCGACGGCGGCGAAGCTGAGCTGCCAGCCGACCTCGGAGCCGATGCCGGGGTCGATGGCCAGGGTGACGGTGAGCGCCAGCATCAGGGCGACGAGCCGCGAGCTGGGACGCCCCGCCAGCGTCGCGATCAGACCGGCGGCGCCCATCACCGCGGCCCGCTGGATCGACGGCTCCGATCCCGCCAGAGGGACGTAGATGGCGATCAGCGCCAGGACCCAGACCAGCCGCTCGCGCAGGGGGATGCCGAGGGCTGCCAGCACCGGCATCGCCAGCAGGGCGAGCAGGGTGACGTTCTGGCCGGAGACGGCGAGCAGGTGGGAGAGCCCGGACCGCCGGAAGTCCTCCTCGGTCCCGGCGTCGATGCCGTCGTCCTGGCCGAGCACGAAGCCGCGCGCAAGCGCCGCCTCCCGGGCTGGCATGCCGCGCCCGAGCCCCTCCTCGGCGCGCTCGCGAAGATCCCCGGAGCGGGCCACCGCGACCGCAACGAGGGCGGCGATCGCCAGCAGCAGCGGCAGCGAGAGCCGTGGCGTCCGCACCGCTACGGCTGCAGCCGAGCGCGCAGCGACTCCATCGTCGCCGGCCCGATCCCGCTCAACTCATCGAGTTGGTCGACCGAGGCGAGGCCGCCGTGCTGGTCGCGGAACTCGACGATCTTCTGCGCCGTCACCGGGCCGATCCCGTCGATCGTGTCGAGCTGCTCAACCGTCGCGGTGCCGAGACTGATCGGCGCCGCTTCCACGCTGGCTTCGCGCAGGCTCTCTGCGAGGGCGCGCCGGATC
>CBIHMQ010000244.1:0-2748 GCA_966211075.1 uncultured bacterium | reverse complement strand
TCGTGGGAGAGCAGCACCGGGGCGACCGCGAAGGCGGCGACGAGCAGCGCGATGGTCGCCCAGACCAGTCGCCGGCCCAGCGCCGGCGCCGCCGCGAGGAAGGCGAGGTAGGCCGCGAAGCCGGCCCACATCAGGCCGAAGGCGACCCCCGGGGCGAGGCTCAGCTAGCCGCTCCCCTTCGCGGCGCCGCCGGCCTGGGCGCCGCCGACCGAGGGGGGCGGCGGTGGCAGGGGCGCCGGTTCCTGGCCGGCGCCGGGCGCGTAGGCGTCCGGGTCGTATTCGCCCGGGTCATAGCCGCCGACCGCGGCGCTGCCGGGCGGCGGGCTGTCGGAGCCGCTGCCGCTCCCGGCGGCCCCAGAGTCGTGCTCGCTCGGGCTCGACTGGCTGTAGCGGCCGAAGTACGGGGCCCAGGTCACCTTGCCCTCCGGTTCGGTGAATTCCTCGCAGGGGACGCCGCCTTCGGAGTAGAGCGCGTGCCAGATGTCGGCCGGGAAGGTGCCGCCGAAGACGGTCAGGCCGTGGACGCTGGTCATCGAGATGTCGTTGGATTCCGGGTAGCCGACCCAGACCGCGGTCGCCAGGTTGGGCTGGAACCCGGCGAACCAGGCGTCGGTGTATTCGTCGGTGGTGCCGGTCTTGCCCGCCTGCCCGGCGCAGCCGGTGTAGGCGGCGGTCCCGGTCCCTTCGGTGATGTTGTCGTGCAGCAGCCGGGTCACCTCCCAGGCGACCGGCTCGGAGAGGACGCGCCGCGGCGTGCCGCGGCCGGGGTGCTCGACGTGGCCGTTCGGGAAGGCCACCTTCTCGATCCCGACTGGGCGGCGGTGGATGCCGCCGGCGGCCAGGGTCGCGTAGGCATCGGTCAGCTCCAGCGGTGAGACGCCGAGCCTCAGGCCGCCGATCCCCTCGGCGGGGATGCCGTCGAGCTCGGTGGTGATCCCCATCGACTTGGCGGTCTGGGCGACCGCCTCGGGGCCGACGTCGAGGTCGAGCTGGGCGAAGACGGTGTTGTCGGAGCTGACCGTCGCCTGCTGCAGGTTGACCGTCCCCTGGTAGCCCTCGTCGGCGGTGTGGACCGTCCAGTGGCCCCACTTGGCGAGGTTGAGGTCGAGCGGTTTCGAGGTGTAGTAGGTCGAGTAGGGGTCGATGCCCTGCTTGATCGCGGCGCTGAGCACGAAGGTCTTGAAGGTCGAGCCGGGCTGGCGGCGGCCCTGGGCGGCGAGGTTGAACCTGCTGTCCTCGTAGTTGGCGCTGGAGACCATCGCCCGGATCTGGCCGTTGCGGGGGTCGATCGAGACCAGCGCCGAGGCCGGGTCGGTCGAGTAGGGGAGGGCCCGGCGCATCGCTTCCAGGCCGACCGCCTGCAGCTTCGGGTCGATCGTCGTCGTCACCTTCAGGCCGCCCGTGCGGACGGCGTCGACGCCGTAGCGTTCGAGCAGCTCGTTTTCGACGTAGTCGAAGAAGTAGGGCTCGCGGTGGTCGAAGAAGCTGCTGGAGACGTCGAGGCCGAGGCCGCGCGCTTCCGCCGCCCGGGCCCGCCGCGGGGTCACGAAGCCGAGCGAGGCCATCTTCCGCAGCACCTCGTTGCGCCGCGCCAGCGCCCGCCGCGGGTTCAGCAGCGGGTTGTATTCGGAGGGCGCCTGGGGCAGCCCGGCGAGCATCGCCGCGCGCGGCAGGTCGAGCTGGGAGACCGGCCGGCCGAAGTAGAACCGCGAGGCGGCGCCGACCCCGACCGCGGTGGCCCCTTCGACCGTCCCGTAGGTGGCGACGTTGAGGTACTGATCGAGGATTTCGCGGCGCGAGTGGCGCTTCGCGTACTCGATCGCCAGCTTCGCCTCCTTGATCTTGCGCTCGATGGTCCGCTCCGGGTTGCGCATGCAGAGGTTGCGGACCAGCTGCTGGGTGATCGTCGAGCCGCCCTCGACCGCCTTGCCGGCTTCGAGGTCCTTGACGAGAGCGCGGAGGATGCCCTCGGGGTCGACCCCGTCGTGCTCGTAGAAGCGCTCGTCCTCGATTGCCACCGTCGCCAGCCGCAGGGTCTTCGGCATCCGCTCGATCGAGACCGGTTGCCGCGCCTCGCTGGAGTTGACGACGCCGAGCTTGCTGCCGTCGGCGGCGTAGATCGTCGTGTTGCCGCCCTTGCCGACCGGCTTGCAGCTGGCCAGGGACGGCGCCTCGGCGGCGACGTCGAGCGCCCAGGAGGCGACCCCGATCGCCGCGGCGACGACCACCACGGCGAGGCCCCCGACGATGAAGGCGACCTTGCTGCGGACACCGCCGCGGCGCCGCTGCCGTCGCCGATTGCGCTGCGTCATCGAGGAGAGGGTACTTCCGGGGCGTTGCGGCTCGGTTAGGCCTGGGTGTCGCCCGTCGAGTGGTTGTGGACGACCCCTTCGACCAGCAGCTGGTTGGGGATCACCACCGAGCTGCCGTCGCCCGGGTCGACGTAGGTGTAGGAGAGGGTGATGTCGGTGACCCGGCCCTCCGTCTCCTCGTAGCTGACCCGGTCGCCGATCCGGAACGGCTGCGAGACGGTCAGCTGGATGCCGGCGACCATGTTGGCGATCGTGTGCTGGGCGGCGAAACCGACGATCAGGCCGACCACCGCGGTCGAGGCGAGCACGCCGGTCGCGAGGCGCTCCAGTTCGGTGAACTGGCCGAGCGCCAGCATCGCCACGATCAGGAAGATCGCCAGGAAGAGGAGGCGGCGCAGCATCCTCAGCCGAGTTTTGGTCGAGCGCGAGACCTGTG
>CBIHMQ010000243.1:0-2763 GCA_966211075.1 uncultured bacterium | reverse complement strand
ATCCCGGTCACCGCCCGCGGCAGCCCCAACGACCCGCTCCTGCGGCACCCCCTCGTCCTTCCAACCGGCCTCACGAGGCTCGCTCCACGCCCGCTGCGCCTCGGTTTCCTCAGGCGCCTCCGGAGCCGCTTCCTCGTCCCAAAACTCCTGATCCGCCGAGCGAGGCGGAGACTCCGGCTCCACGGCCGCCGGCGGCGCCGGCTCAACCGCACCAGACGGAGACGCCTGAACCGAGGCAGAACCGGCGAGCGGCTCCGGCGGGGACTCGGGGGATGACTCGACGGAGCCTCCCCGCTGTTGCGACGGCGAGTCCTCCCCCGACTCGCCTACGCAGCAGGGGAGGGGAAGCGGTCGTCCGCTTCCAGCGTCTGCCGCATCCCTTCTTCCATCCCTCTGGGCGAGTACCCGAGCTCCCGTGCCGCCTTGTCGTAACTCGCCCAGAACGTCACCTTGTCGGCGGAGGAGATCAGCTCCCGCAGGTTCGGCGGCTGCCCGATCAGTTTGCCGACCAGGGGCCCGATTGGCGTCAGCGCCTTCATCAACCCCGCCGGCAGCGTTCCGCGCGGAGGCTTGCGGCCGCTGACCTTGGCGACCAGATCGATCGCCTCGCGCATCGTCGTCACCGGGCCGCTGATCACGTAGGTCTCGCCCAGCTGGCCCTTGTCGAGGGCGAGGAGGATGCCGCCGGCGATGTCCTCGACGTGGGTCAGGCAGATCCCCAGCTCCGGGAAGGGCAGCAGCGGCAGCTTGCCGGCGAAGAATTCTTCGAGCAGGCCGGCGACCTGGGAGGTGTCGCCGGGGCCGTAGACGCCGCCCGGCTGGACGATCACCGCCGGCAGGCCCTGCTCGGCGATCATCCGGTCGACGATCTTGTGGGCCTCGAGCTTGGTCTCCTCGTAGTAGGAGGTGAAGCCGGTCTCGGGGTTCTCGTAGGTCTCGTCGACGACCTGTTTGTGGGTGTCCCCGAAGACGCCGACCGTGGAGACGTAGACGATGCGAGGCACCTTTGCCTCCAGCGCCACCCGCATCACCCGCTCGGTGCCGGCCACGTTGGCCTCCCACATCGTCGGGCGCTGCTTCGCGGGGATGCCGACCTCGTACATCGCGGCGGCATGGATGACGGCGTCGCAGCCCTCCATGCCAGTGCGCAGCGCCGCCTCGTCGCCGAGGTCGCCGCTGACGAGCTGGCAGCCGAGGGCGCTCACCTTGGCGCCCTTCTCGGCGCTGCGGGCGAGGCAGACGACCTCCTCGCCGCGCGCACGCAGCTGGCGCACGACCTCGCCGCCGATGAACCCCGTCCCCCCGGTCACGAAGACCTTCATGGTCGCCAACCCTATCCGTCCCGGGCCGACGCCTACAATCGGCCTGAGTGAATCGTTCGCGAAACGGCCGCAGCACGCAGACGCGCAACGGCGCCGGCGGCGCGGGCGTCTCGAACCCGCGTGCCCGCCAGCGGGCACTGGCGATCGGCATCGTCGACGGTTCCGAGCGCGACGAGCCGCTCGCCGAGCTGAAGGAGCTGCTGCGCTCGGCTGGGGTCGCCACCGCCGGGGTCGCGACCCAGCAGCGCCCGCAGCCGGACCCCGACCGTTACTTCGGCCGCGGCCGGCTGGAAGAGCTGAAGCGCGAGATCAAGGCCCGCGACGCCAACCTGGTCGCCTGCGACGACGAGCTGGCGCCGCGCCAGGAGCGCAACCTCGAGGCCGCACTCGGGGTGCCGGTGATCGACCGCACCGCGGTGATCCTCGACATCTTCGCCGACCACGCCCACTCCGCCGAGGGAAAGCTCCAGGTCGAGCTGGCGCAGCTCGAATACAACATGGCCCGCATGCGGGGCCTCTGGACCCACCTCGAGCGGCTCGGCGCCGGTCGTATGGACGGCGGCATCGGCACCAGGGGCCCGGGCGAGACCCAGATCGAGACCGATCGCCGCCTCGCCCGCAACCGGATCGCGGCGCTGCGCCGTCGCCTCGTCCGGCTGGAACAGAACCGCGGCGTGATGCGCTCCCGGCGCGACGCCTCCTCGCTGCCGCGGGTCGCCCTCGCCGGCTACACCAACGCCGGCAAGTCGACGCTGCTGAACGCGCTGACGGGGGCCGAGGTCAGCGTCGGCAACCGCCTCTTCCACACCCTCGACCCGACCACCCGCAGCTTCGAGCTCTCCGGCCGCGACTACCTGCTGACCGACACGGTCGGCTTCATCGAGAAGCTGCCGCATCAGCTCGTCGAGGCCTTCAAGGCGACCCTCGAGGAGACCGTCCTCGCCGACCTGATCCTGCACGTGGTCGACGCGGCGGCGCCCGAGGAGCGCCGGCTCGCCGACATGCGCGCCGTCGACGCCGTTCTCGAGGAGATCGGGGCGGGGGAGAAGCCGCGCCTGCTGGTCCTCAACAAGGCCGACCTGCTCGACGCGGACGCCCGCGAAGAGACCGGGATCGAGCACCCTGAGGCGACGCTGGTCTCGGCCGTCGAGGGCGAGGGACTGGGCGAGCTGCGCGAGGCGATCGAGGCGGCCTTCGCGGAGACCCTGGCCGAGGTCGAGCTGCTGGTGCCTTACACCGAGGGCGGTCGCCTCAACGAGCTGCACGAACTGGCCGGGGACCTGGAGCGGACCGAGCGCGAGGACGGAGTGCTGGTGCACGCGCGGGTCCCGGTTGCGGAGCTGCATCGGTTTGACGATTTAGCTGTTGCGTGAGGGTTGCGGGAGGGCCGGGTGAGGGTCCTCCGTCGCAACAGCGGGGAGGCTCCGTCGGACCCTCACCC
>CBIHMQ010000242.1:0-2803 GCA_966211075.1 uncultured bacterium | reverse complement strand
TCAGCCACTGGCCGGGGACGAGGCCGGCCAGCGCCCAACCCAGCGAGACGCAGGCGAGCGCCGAGAGCGTCAGGGCCGCCGCCTCGCCGGATAGCGCGCCCTGGGCGGCCCAGGCGAGCGCGAACAGCGGCGGGACCAGCAGCGCCAGTACCGGCCGGGATCCCCGCGCGATCGCGGCCAGGGCCAGCGCCGCCAGCGGCGGTACCCCGATCAGGGCGACGTAGGTGAGGACCCGGGCGCTGGCCGAGTCCAGGGCGATGGCGCTGACGACGATGACGATCGAGAGCGGCGGCAGCAGCGCCCACCAGCGGGTCCGCACCACCGGCGGCAGTCGCAGCCCGGCCGCCCGTGGTGCCGCGACCAGCGCCGCCTGCACGAGGCTGAGAGCGCCGATCGAGAGCCAGAATGGCAGCACGCCTCAGGTGGCGCCGGCGGCGGCCCGGGCGGCGCCGCGCTCGTCCCCTCGCTCGGCCGGGGCGCTGGCTTCGCCGCGCGGCTCGAGGCGGCCAGCCGCGGCGACCGTCCATAGCATCGCCAGCCAGTTGCCGGTCGCCACGGCGATGTGGACCCAGACGATCCCGGCGGGAAGCTCCAGGAGCCACTGCACGCCCCCGATCGCCCCCTGAAGGGCAAGGAGACCCAGAACGACGGTGAGGGGCTTGAGAGCCCTCCTGTCGCCTCCAGGGCGCCGCAGGAGGAACCAGACGCCGATCGCGGCGAATCCGTAGATGGCGGCGATGGCGGCGTGGCGTTGGACGACCCATTCGAGGGTTTCGGCGCCGTAGAACTCGAAGCGGTGGACGAGCTCTCCGTCGTGGTCCCCGGCGTGGGGCCCGGAGGCGGTGGCGATCGTGCCGGCGAGGATCGTCAGCTGGCCGAACGGGATCAGCGTCCGCACCGCCCAGACCCCGAGCCGGTCGCCGGAGCGGCGGCGCTCCCAGGGCTCGTAGCGGGCGCACCAAGCGAGCGCGAAGGACGCGTCCAGCAGGATCATCGAGAGGATGAAGTGGGACATCACCAGGCCGGGGGCGAGGTGGAACTTCACGACAAGTGCCCCGAGGATCGCCTGCCCGAGGACACCGAGGGGGAGCAGCGCCCCGAACAGGGCGAGGTGCCAGCGGTAGGGCCGGCGGAAGAAGGCGAGCACCGAGGCGGCGATCACCGCGAACCCGACGAACCCGGTGATCAGCCGGTTGCCGTACTCGATCACCGCGTGCATTTCCAGCGGCGGCGTCGTGCCGCCGTAGCATTTCGGCCAGTCCGGGCAGCCCAGCCCGGAGCCGGTCAGCCGCACCGCGGCGCCGGTGAGGACGATCATGGCGAGGGCGGCGAGGGCCACCGCCGTGACCTGGGCGTAGCGCTTGGGGGAGATCTCGAAGCGGTCTCGGAGTCGTTCCCGCATCTCAGGTGATGATGGCAGCGGCCCCAGGGCCGCCCGGCCTCAGCCTTTGTTGTCGGACCCGCCGGCTTTGCTGCCGCCCGGGGTGTTTTCGACGAGGAATTCGACCAGCTGATCGAGTTCTTCCGCCGAGAGGATTTCCTCGAAGTTCGGCGGCATCACGCCGGGCGCGAAGCCGGGGGCGATGACCTTGTCGGGATCGACGATGTCCTCGTGGACTTTCGCGTCGCTCTGGCCCTGCAGCACTTCGTCGAGGTTCGGGCCGGCGACGCCGCCCGAACTGGCGGCGGCGAAGGTGTGGCAGCCGCCGCAGCCGTTGTTGGCGAAGACCTGGGCCCCGGGGCCACCCGGCACCTTCGGCGGTGCCGCGCCGGGCACGCCAGCGTATTTGCCGACGTAGGCGGCGACGTCGTCGAGGTCCTGGCCGGTGACGAGATCGGCCGGCATCGAGACGGCGGGGTTGTCGGTGCTCGGACGGGGCAGCTCGACCTGGGCCTTGACGACCCCTTCGATCGTGTCGCTGTCGTTGCCGATTTCGCGGGCGGCGGCGAAGGCGTCGTCGAGGTCGGGGCCGATTTGGGCGGTGGTCCCGGCCTGCGCCATCGCGTGGCAGGTGCCGCACTTCTGGACGAACAGCATGCGGCCCCGCTCGGTGTCCTGCGTCGCCGTGCCACAGCCGCTGGCGGCCACGACGACGATCGCCAGGGCGGCGAGCGCGAGCAGGGGTCGGAAGATTTGCGAGCGGGTAGACATACGGCTGCGGCGGCCGGAAGTCTATATGTCGCGGCCCCTCGAAAGCTTCCGTGTCAGGCACGGATCATCGGGTAGTCTTGCCTCAATCGGCACTATCTCCCAACCGGGACCAGAGGAGGGATGCAGATGCAGGTGAGGGACGGGATGTCGGAGGTATCGCTGACCGTTGGGCCGGCGCACACCCTGCGCGAGGCGGCGCGGATGATGGTCGAGAAGGGGACCGGGGCGGCCCTCGTCAACGACGCCGACCTGCCGACCCCCAGCATAGTCACCGAGCGCGACCTGCTGATCTCGGTGGCCCGTGGCGAGAGCCCGGACCAGGAGCGGGTTGGCGAGCACATGAGCGAGGGCGTGATCGCCGCCGGCCCGGAATGGAGCCTCGAGCGCGCCGCCGCCGAGATGTCGCGCCGCGGCGTCCGCCATTTGGTCGTCTTCGACGGCGCCGAGGCGGTCGGCGTCCTCTCGATGCGGGACATCGTCCGCTGCTGGACCAGCGAGGGGGCCACGTCGGAAATGGAAGCCCTCAGGGGCGCCTGAGAGGCCGCTGGAGGCGGTTCTAGGGCTTCGGCGGGGCCGAGATCGTCTCGACCGGCAGCGCCGCGCCGCGGGTGTGCTGCTTGCGGGGGAGGCCGTAGTAGCCGCGGATCGCGC
>CBIHMQ010000241.1:0-2843 GCA_966211075.1 uncultured bacterium | reverse complement strand
GGCGCCACCCCGCCCTTCAAGCCGGAGCTGGTGGCCGGCACCCTCAACAACGCCGCCGCCACCTACTCCCCCTTCGTCTTGCGCCTGGCCAGAAGCGACGGCGAACAGGAGTTCACCCGCTTCTCGATCAAGCTGCCGCCGGGGATCGTCGGCAAGCTGGCCGGCATCCCCTTCTGCGCCGAGGAGGCGATCGCCGCCGCCAAGGCCCGCACGGGGCCCCACGGCGGTGCCGAGGAGCTCGCCAACCCGAGCTGCCCGGCCGCCTCCGAGGTCGGCCGCACCCTGGTCGGCGCCGGCGTCGGCCCCTCCCTCGCCTATGCCCCCGGCAAGGTCTACCTGGCCGGCCCCTACCACGGCTCCGCACTCTCGATCGTCGCGATCACCGCCGCCAAGGTCGGCCCCTTCGACCTCGGCACGGTGGTGATCCGCGAGGCCCTGGAGATCGACTCCGAGACCGCCGAAGTCTTCATCGACTCGACCGGATCGGACCCGATCCCCCACATCATCAAAGGCATCCCGGTCCACGCCCGCGACATCCGCGCCTACGTCGATCGCCCCCAGTTCATGCTCAACCCGACCAGCTGCGCCCGCACCTCGACCGCCTCCACGGTGCTCGGCTCCGGCGCTGACTTCGCCTCCTCATCAGACGATCGCCCGTTCACGGTGACGAGCCCCTTCCAGGCCGCCGACTGCGCCTCGCTCGGCTTCAAGCCAAGGCTCTCCCTGAGCCTCAAAGGCGGCACCCGCCGCGGCCAGAACCCCGCCTTCAAGGCGGTCCTGCGGGCTCGCCCGGGCGATGCCAACATCGACCGCGCCCAGGTCACCCTGCCACACTCGGAGTTCCTCGACCAGGCCCACATCCGCACGATCTGCACCCGGGTGCAGTTCCGCGCCGGGGCTGGCAACGGCGCCGAGTGCCCGCCCGGCTCGATCTACGGCTACGCCAAGGCGATCACCCCGCTGCTCGACGATCCGGTCCAGGGCCCGGTGATCTTGCGCTCCTCCTCGAACCCGCTGCCCGACCTGGTCGCCGCCCTCCACAACGGCCAGATCGACTTCAACTTGGTCGGCCGGATCGACTCCTTCAACGGCGGCATCCGCAACACCTTCGAGACCGTCCCCGACGTCCCGGTCAAGACCTTCACCCTGACCATGCGGGGCGGCAAGAAGGGGCTGCTCGAGAACTCCACCAACCTCTGCGCCAAAAAGAACCGGGCAAGCGCGGAGTTCAGCGCCCAAAACGGCAAGCGCCTCTCCTTCCGCCCGCTGCTTCGGCCGAGCGGCTGCAAGAAGGCCCGCAAGGGCAAGGCCAAGCGCCACCGGCGGCGATGAGCCGCGGCGGCGGCTAGGGAGATGGCGAGGCGGGCGGGGGCCCTGGCCTTGGCGGTCCTGACCATCTCAGGCGCCGCCCTGGCCGCCGCGGCGACGATCCAACAGCAGGGCCTGCGGATCACCGTCGCCTCCCAGATCCTGCCCTTCAAGCTGCCCCGTCAGGGCACCGCCCCGATCGCGGTCTTTCTCGCCGGCCACCTCGCCACCCCGACCGGCGCCCTGCCCCCGCAGCTGCAGCGGATGCGGGTCGAGGTGAACCGCCACGGCCTGCTGCAATCGCGGGGCCTTGCCACCTGCACCCAGGCCGAGCTGCGGGCCAGCTCGACCGCCCGGGCGCTCTCCAGATGCGCCGATGCCCTGGTCGGCTCCGGGCGCTTCTGGGCGACGATCGTGCTGCCCGACCAGCGCCCCTACCCGACCCGCGGCCGCCGCCTCCTCTTCAACGGCAAGCGCGCCGGCCATCCCACCCTCTTCGCCCACATCTACACCACCAAACCGTTCTCGACCTCGTTCGTGATCGCCTTCGCGATCGCCCGGATCTCCCGCGGCCCCTACGGCACCGAGCTGCGCGCCTCGCTGCCCGAGGCGCTCGGCTCCTGGGGCTTCGTGGACCGCATCAAGCTCACCCTGCGCCGCAAATACCAATACAGCGGCCGCCAGCTCTCCTACTTCAACGCCGGCTGCCCGGCCCCCAGCTGGGCGCGCTTCGCCTCCTACCCCCTGGCCCGGGCGAGCTTTGCCTTCGCCGGCGGCAGCGAGGTCGCCCTCGCGGTCACCAAGAGCTGCGGGGTATCGGAATGAGGCGGGCAGCCCTCGCCGCGGCGCTGCTGGCCCTGCTGGTGGCGGCCCCGGCCGCCGGGGCCGCCTATGACCCGGTCGGCTCCGGCACCACCAAGCTGGTCCTCGACCCGAGCTTCCTCTCCTTGCTGAAGCGCGAGGGCGTGAAGTTGACCGCGACCCCGCCGGCGAAGCTCAGCGGCGGGACGGTCTCCTTCCCGCTGATCGCCGGCAAGCTCGACCCGCTCAGGGGCGCCGGGGTGCTGGAGTCCGAAGGGGCGCTCGTCTTCAAGGCCGGGCCCCGCTCGGTCCCGATCAAGGCCCCGCAGCTGAAGAGCACCCAGCGCCGCGCCCCGCTCGCCGCCAAGGTCGGCGGCTCCCAGCTGAAGCTGGCGAGGGCCCGGCGCCTCACGGTCACCCGGGCCGGCTTCGGGACCAAGGTCAGCGCCGCCGGCCTCACCCTCTCGGCCAAGCTCGCCACCCGCCTTGCCAAGAAGCTCGATCGCAAGGGTGCCTTCAAAGAGGGCCAGCCGCTGGGGAGGGCGCTGAGCCGGGCCGAGCTCGAGACGGTGCGGGTCCTGCCCGCGGGCCGCGCCACCCTCGCCCTCGACCCCGGCTTCCAGGCCAAGCTCGGCTCGCTGTTCGTCGCCGTCAACCCGATCTTCCCGGCCGAACGCCCCGGCGATTTCACCCTGCCGATCGCCGGCGGGGAGATCGCCCCCGACGGCGGCGCC
>CBIHMQ010000240.1:0-2850 GCA_966211075.1 uncultured bacterium | reverse complement strand
CTGCGGGCGGGGGCGTCCTCGACCCCCCCTGCACCGCCGTCACCCCCGGCAGCCGCGGCCCGCTCCACGTCTGCCTTGACGATCCGTCCCCCCGGACCAGACCCAGCGAGGGAAGTGAGGTCGAGCCCTTTGTCCTTAGCGAGGCGCTTGGCCACCGGCGACGCTTTGACCCGACCGCCATCACCCTGAGGCGCGGCTGCGGGTTCCGGCGAGGCCTCCTCCGCCCGCGCCGCGGGTGGCACCGTCGGGGGACCCGTCCCCGAGGAAGCTTTAGCTACCGCAGGGGATGGGGGGTCCCCTGCGGTGACACCCGCGGCCCGAGCGCTGGGTCCCTCGTCACCATCACCCACCCGCGCAATAGGACTGCCAATCGGAAGAGTCTCCCCCTCCTCGGCCAAAATCTCCGTCAGCACCCCCGCGACGTCGCTTTCATAAGCCATGTTCGCCTTGTCCGTCTCGATTTCGACGATCTCGTCGCCGACCGCGATCTCGTCGCCGACCTGCTTCAGCCAGGTCAGGATCGTGCCCTCCTCCATCGAGTCGGAGAGCCGGGGCATCACCACCTCAGCCATCGGCGCGCACCTCGCTCGCTCCCCCTCGGCTGGCCACTACATCGCCCCCTCGAGCGTCGCCAGCGCCGCCTTGACGACGTGCTCCTCGTGCGGGATCGCCGCCTGCTCGAGGCGTTTGGAGTAGGGCATGTGGACGTCGGCGCCGGTCACCCGCTGCACCGGCGCGTCGAGGTCGTCGAAGGCCTGCTCGGTGATCAGCGTCGCCAGGTTGGCGCCGACGCCGCCGTGCGGCCAGCCCTCCTCGACGATCACCGCCCGGTTGGTCTTGCGAACCGACTCGAGGATCGTGTCGAGGTCGAGCGGGCGCAGGGTCCGCGGGTCGATCACCTCGGCCTCGACGCCGTGCTCGTGGGACAGCTGCGTCGCCGCGTGCTCGGCCACCTGGGCCATCTTCAGCACCCCGATGATCGTCACGTCGCCCCCCTGGCGCCGCACCGCGGCCTGGCCGAAGCGCAGCTCCTCCTCCTCGCCGTCGTCGGGGACCTCGCCGCGCGTCCCGTACAGGGACTCGTGCTCGATGAAGACGACCGGGTTGTCGTCGCGGATCGCCGCCTTCAGCAGCGCCTTGCCGTCGGCCGGGGTGGAGGGGCAGGCGACCAGCAGCCCCGGTACCTGCAGGTAGAGCGCCTCGAAGCTGTGCGAGTGGGTCGGGCCGAGCTGGTGGCCGCCGCCACCCGGCATCCGGATCACCATCGGCACCCGGGCCTGGCCGTTGAACATGTAGGGGATCGCGGCGGCGTGGTTGACGATCTGGTCGAGCGCCAGCAGCGAGAAGTTGACGGTCATCAGCTCGACGATCGGGCGCAGCCCGCCCATCGCCGCCCCGACCCCGGCGCCGACGATCGTGTTCTCGGAGATCGGCGTGTCGCGGACGCGCCGCTCGCCGAACTCGTCGAGCAGCCCCTCGGTGACCTTGAAGGCGCCCTGGAAGACCGCGACGTCCTCGCCCATCACCAGCACCGACTCGTCGCGGCGCATCTCCTCCGCCATCGCGTCGCGCAGCGCCTCTCGCATCCGCAGCGTCGCCATCAGTCCTCGCGCTCCTCGACGCCGGCCACTTCCTCGGCCTCGTCGCCGACCTCGGGCTCGGGCGAGACCCGCGTCTCGACCCCGTCCTGGGCGTCGCCGCTCTCGGCCGGGTTCGGCCGCGGCCCGCTCGGCTGCCCCGCGTAGGCGGCGCCGGCCTCGGCCAGCTCCCGCGCGGAGGCCGGCATCTGGCCCTCGCGCTCGCCGCGGTGCGGCTCCGGGCTGCGCTCGTCGACCGCGTACCAGCCCCAGGGCGAGTCGAGCGCGTAGAGGTTCTCGTACATCGTGTCGAGCGCCGGCTCCGGCGAGGCGTCGGCGAACTCGACCGCCGCGGCGATCGCGGCGTCGGCCGCCTCGCGCGCCTGCTGGACCTCGCGCTCGCCCAGCACCCCAGCATCGATGCAGCGCCGCGCGAACACCTCGATCGGGTCTTTCTGCTCCCACTCCTCGACCTCCTCGCGCTCCCGGTAGACCTCCGGGTCGGCGGCGGAGTGGCCGCGGTAGCGGTAGGTGAAGGCCTCCAGCAGCGTCGGCCGGTCCTCCTCGCGGGCCTGGCGGATGCCCTCGGCGACCGCCTCGCGGACCGCCAGCACGTCCATCCCGTCGACCCGGGTCCCGGAGATCCCGTAGCCCTCGGCCTTCTTGGAGAGGTCGACCTGGGCCGAGTGCCGCTCGACCGCGGTCCCCATCCCGTAGAGGTTGTTCTCGACCAGGAACAGGACCGGCAGCTTCCAGAGCGCCGCCAGGTTCATCGTCTCGCCGAAGTTGCCGGTGTTGGAGGCGCCGTCGCCGAACATGCAGACGGTCACCGCGTCTTCCCCCTTGTACTGGGAGGAGAGGGCGAGCCCGGCGGCGATCGGCAGGTTGCCGCCGACGATCCCGTAGCCGCCCATGAAGCGGTTCTCGGCGTCGAAGATGTGCATCGAGCCGCCGCGGCCTCCGCTGGTCCCGTCGACGCGGCCGAACAGCTCCGCCATCACCCGCTTCGGATCGGTGCCGCGGGCGATCGCGTGGCCGTGGGTGCGGTAGGTGCCGATCAGGTAGTCCTCGTCGCGCATTGCCGCGACGGTGCCGACGATCGTCGCCTCCTCGCCGATCGCCAGGTGCAGGAAGCCGCCGGCTTTGGCTCGCTGGTACTGACGGCCCGCCTCCTCCTCGAAGCGGCGGATCAGGGCCATGCGCGAAAGCAGCTCGTAACAGGTGGCGGCATCGGGCAGATCGGCCATCGCGGCCACCTTAGATGATCGGGTTC
>CBIHMQ010000239.1:0-2926 GCA_966211075.1 uncultured bacterium | reverse complement strand
CCACGGCACCACCCTCGACGGCAACGCCGCCGCCGAGGGCGTCGTCCGCAACGAAGACCTCGGTGACACCAGCGGCGGCAGCGGCAACGACGGCGGAATCACCGCGCCCGGAGCCACCGGCGGCGGCGACCAGCCGCTGGCCGAGGACGGCGACGGCGGTGCCCAGTTCAACCCCAGCGGCGCCCCGACCCTGGCCAACCCGACGACGACGATCGCCCCCTTCGGGCCGGCGCCGATCGGGGTCCCCAACTTCGTCATCGACTCCTTCGAGATCCCGCCCTTCCTGCTGCCGATCTACCAGGCATGCGGAACCGAATACGGGATCCCCTGGGAGGTGCTCGCCTCGATCAACAAAATCGAGACCGCCTTCGGCACCAACCTCAACGTCTCCTCGGCCGGCGCCGTCGGCTGGATGCAGTTCATCCCCTCGAGCTGGGAAATGTTCGGGGTCGACGCCAACGGCGACGGCCGCAAGGACCCGTACAACCCGGTCGACGCGATCTGCGCCGCGGCCAACTACCTCAAGGTCGCCGGCGGCAAGGAGAACCTCTACGACGCGATCTTCGCCTACAACCACGCCGACTGGTACGTGCAGGAGGTCCTCCTCTACGCCCGCGCCTACGGCAAGCTGCCCTCCGACCTGGTCGGCTCGCTGACCGGCCTCACCGAGGGCGCCCACTTCCCGATCGCCGCTGATTCGCGCTACGCCGACGACATCTCCGCCCGCGAGGCGCTGCGCCGGGCCAGCGGCGAGTCGCGGACCAGCGGCAACGCCGCCGACGTCATCTCCTCCTCCCCCACCCGCCGCGGCATCAACATCTTCTCCGCCAAGGGCGCCCCGGTCGTCGCCGTCAACGACGGGGTGATCCGCAAGCTCGGCAACTCGCCGAAGCTGGGCAAGTTCGTCGTCCTCGAAGACACCTACGGCAACCGCTACACCTACGCCGGCCTCGGCTCGCTGGTACGCGAGCACCGCCTGCTGGCGACCCCGACCGGCAAGGAGAAGCGCCTGCCGGTCGAAAGCGAGAACCTGCGGCCGCGCCTGCGGGCCCTGCCCGGCCGCGCCCCGGAGCAGCAGCCGGAAGCCGAAACGACCGAGACGGCCGCCGCCAACGACGGCTCGCTGAAGGTCGGCTCGAAGGTGATCGCCGGCACGATCATCGCCCGCGTCGGCGCCGCCGGGGACGGGGCCGCCTCGCACATCAACTTCTCGATCCGGCCGGCCGGACGCGGCGCCCCGCGGATCGACCCGAAGCCGATCCTCGACGGCTGGAAGCTGCTCGAAGCGACCGCCATCTACCGGGCCAAGGGCAAGAGTCCCTTCGCCGCCAAGTTGAGCGGCGCCGGCGTGCTGCTGCTCTCCAAGGAGGCCCTGCAGCGCCGGGTCCTCGCCGACAAGGGCCTGGAGATCTACGGCTGCGGGCGCGAAGACGTCGCCGGGGGCCAGATCGACCGCCGCGTCCTGGCGATGCTCGCCTACCTGCGGGCGAAGGGCTTCGAACTGTCCGTGACCTCGATGAGGTGCGGCCACGGCCTGCTCACCACCTCGGGCAACGTCTCCGAGCACAGCACCGGCGACGCGGTCGACATCGCCGCGATCAACGGCGAGCCGGTCCTGGGCAACCAGGGCCCCGGCACGATCACCGACGAACTGGTCCGCGTGATCCTGCAGCTGCAGGGCACCATGCACCCCCACCAGGTGATCTCGCTCGAGGATCTGCCGGGCGAAGCCAGCTTCGCGATGTCCGATCACGCCGACCACGTCCACGTCGGCTACCACCCGGTCGAAGGCAACCCGCTCGAACAGCAGGTCTCCGCCCTGCTCAAACCCGAGCAGTGGCAGCGCCTGATCGAGCGGATCGGGGAGATCGACAACCCCGAAGTGAAGAACGGCCCGTCCAAGTACGTGGTGCCGGACGAGGACGCCGCGGCCGCAGCCGGCCACGGCCAGAGCGCCGATTAGCGCCCCGCTTCGGGAGAATCCCTCCCTCTGGCACCCCTGTTCGGATTAGTGCAGCTCGACTTCGCCGGCGTCCTGCCGCTGGCCGATGGGCGCTACCTGGCCCGGGACGAGGCTGGCGAAAGCGTGCTGGTGATGAAAACGCTGGGGGCGCCGGCCCCCGCGCGTCGTCACCGGCGCCGGCCCCGCGACACCGGGAGCGTCGTGGAGCCCGCCTCCCTGCCGCTGACCCGGATCACCGCGATTCGGGCCTACGCCCCCAGCGAGCATGAGGAGGAGGTCGCTGCGTGGCTGGAGGAGACGCTGGCCGACGAGGAGGCGACCGACGCCGCGGTCGCCGAGGGAGTGGCGCTGCTGAACCGGGCCCTGCACGCCCAGGCGGTGGCGGCAGCCGACCCGATCGGCGGGGAACTGGCACCCGAGCAGGCGGTCGCGGTCCGGCTCGGCTACGGCAGCGGCGACCAGGTCGCCGCCGGAGGGTTCGCGACGGCCCAAGAGGTAGACGTGCGCGCCACCGGCTTCTCACGGCGGCGGCAGCGCGAAGAGGATCTGCAACCGCAGGAACGGATGGCGGCGGTGCTGCGCGGCAGCGAGCGGCTCGACGCCTGCGAGCCGCTGCTGCTGCGCGCCCGCGCCGACCTCGACGCCGGCCGCGAGCGCGAGGCGGCGCTGCAGCTGCGGGTCGGCCTCGAGGCGCTGCTCGCCGAGCTCGACGGGGCGGTCTCGGATCCCGGCCACGGCGAGGACATGGCGATGCTGCGCGAGCGCCGCGGGGAGGCGGGCGAGGCGGCCAACGAGGCCCTGCGCGGCGAGCTCTCGGGCGCGACGACGACGAGCGTCACCGAGCTCCTGGAGCGCTGCGAGCGCGTCCTGCGCCGTCGCCGCGTGTTGCGTGGCTAGGGACTAGATCAGCAGGCGCCGTGCGACTACGTCGTCGAGTAGAGAGTCCGCGAGATGGTGGGCTTC
>CBIHMQ010000238.1:0-2957 GCA_966211075.1 uncultured bacterium | reverse complement strand
CCTCGGGGATCGTCGCGCGCATCTGGTCGAGGAGGTCGTAGATCTCCTCGCGGTCCACACGCACCTGATCGGTCAGGGGGACCGGTCGGGCGTTGTGGACGACATCGTCCAGCTTGTCTATGAGAACGAGAACGTCCATTTGCAGGTCGTAAGCCTACGTGTAAGCGGGGCTTTTGGTGAAGAAGGTGATTTCGGGACCGGTTTTTGCAAGCGGTCGCCCAAGCGAGGAACAGGACACCGGCGAAGCCTACCTGTCGCTCAGGCGCTCAGCCAGCGCGGTGGCGACCGGAGCCGGGACGAGGTCTGAGACGTCGCCGCCGAACGTTGCCATTTCCTTCACCCCGGTCGAGGAAAGGAAGCTGTAATGCGGCGAGGCGATCACGTAGATGCTCTCGATCCCCGGGTCGAGCTTGCGATTGAGCTGGGCCATCTCGAACTCGTACTCGAAGTCGGAGATCGCCCGCATGCCCTTGACGATCGCCTTGGCGTCGTGGTCGCGGGCGAACTCGACCAGCAGGGTCGAGAAGATCTCGACCTCGACGTTGCCGAGCTCGGCCGTCGCCTCGCGGATGAAGTCGCGGCGCTCCTCGGCGGTGAAGAGCGTCGTCTGCTTACGCAGCGGGTTGTTGACGACGCCGACGACCACGCGGTCGAAGACGTTGGCGGTGCGGGTGATGATGTCGACGTGGCCGTTGGTGACCGGGTCGTAGGTGCCCGGGCAGACGACGTTGCCGTTGCGCGGCTCACTCACTGGCCGGCCTCCGCGTAGATCGCCACGTCGGCGGCGCCGTAGCGGCGCTGACGCAGCGGCTGCAGCGAGTCGATGCGGAGCGGGCTCCGCGACCCGCTCTCGACGATCACCCTGCCTCCCGGGCCAAGCAACCGGGGCAGGTGGCTGTTCAGAGACTGCGCCACGCGGCCGGCGAGTCTATACGGGGCGTCGACGAAGACGAGGTCGAAACGGGCCTCCCCCGTTCCGCCCGTCGGAGCGGCGAGCCAGCGCTCGGCGTCGGCGCGGACCAGCTCGGCTCGCTCGCGGAGCCCGAGCCGCTCGACGTTGCCGAGCGCCGGGCGGACGTCCCGGTCGACGAGGACGGCGCCGGCGGCGCCGCGCGAGAGCGCCTCGATCGCCAGGGCGCCGGTGCCGCAGTAGAGGTCGAGGACGGCGGCGCCCTCGACCCGCTCGCCGAGCGCCGAGAAGATCGCCTCGCGGACCCGGTCGGAGGTCGGCCGGACCTTCCAGCCGCGCGGCGCGACCAGGCGCTGGCCCTTCAGCTCGCCGGCGATTACCCGCATGGAAAGGGGGTGTCTGAGCTCACGCGCCAATATTGACCCCTTAGCTCAGACACGTCTCAGAGAGCGATCCGGTCGGCGGCGCCGGCGCCGAAGCGGCGGCGGGCCGCCTCCAGCAGCGGGCCGAGGGCGGGGTCGGCGAGCGAGCCGTGGCGGCGCAGCAGGGCCAGGACCTCCTCGCGGGCGGCGACGAGGGTCGGGGTGTCGTCGGGAAGATCGGCGACCGCGAAGCGGGGCAGGCCGCTCTGGCGGGTGCCGAGGATCTCGCCCTCTCCACGCAGGCTGAGGTCGACCTCGGCGAGCTTGAAGCCGTCGCGCTCGCGCTCGACCGCGCGCAGGCGCCGCTGCGCCATCCCCCCCTTGGCGTCGCCGAACAGCAGGCAGACCGAGGCGTGCTCGCCGCGCCCGACCCGGCCGCGTAGCTGGTGCAGCTGCGAGACGCCGAAGCGCTCGGCGCCCTCGACCAGCATCAGGGTCGCGTTGGGGACGTCGACGCCGACCTCGATCACGGTCGTCGCGACCAGCACGTCGGTCTCGCCGGACGAGAAGGCGGCCATCGCGGCGGCCTTGGCGGCGGAGGGCATCTGGCCGTGCAGGACGCCGACCCGGAAGCCGTCGAGCTCGCCGGCCGCGAGTCGCGCCGCCTCGACTTCGGCCGCCTTGCCCTGGACTTTCTCGGATTCCGAGACGAGCGGGCAGACGACGAACGCCTGGCGGCCTTCGCGGAGGCGGCCACGGACGAACTCGTAGGCGCCGGCGCGCTCGTCCTCGGCGATCAGCCTCGTCTCGACCGGCTGGCGGCCGGCCGGCAGCTCGCGCAGGGCGGTGGTGTCGAGGTCGCCGTAGGCGGTCAGCGAGAGCGTCCGCGGGATCGGCGTCGCGGTCATGTGGAGGACGTGAGGAGCCAGCCCCTCCACCCCCTTGGCGTCGAGCGCGCGGCGCTGCTCGACCCCGAAGCGGTGCTGCTCGTCGACAACCGAGACGGCCAGCCGGGCGAAGCGGACGTCGGGCTCGATCAGCGCGTGCGTCCCGACCGCCAGCCCGAGCTGACCGCTCTCGAGTGCCCCGAGCGCCCGCTTCCGGGTCGCGGCCCGCGTCGCCCCGGTCAGCAGCGCGAAGGAGATCGACTCCGCCCCCAGCAGCTTGTCGAGCGTCGCAGCATGCTGTTCGGCCAGCACCTCGGTCGGCGCCATCAGCACCGCCTGAAACCCCTGTTCCAGCGCCCGCAACATCGCGTACAACGCCACCACCGTCTTCCCCGACCCGACCTCCCCCATCAGCAACCGCTGCATCGGCTCCCCGGAGTCGAGGTCCTTGTCGACGTCGTCGAACGCCTCCAGCTGCCCCCCGGTCGGCTCGAACGGCAGCGAGTCCAACCATCGCGCCACCAAATCACCGGGCCTCCCCAACCGCGGCGCCGGCCGCGATGTCCGGTGCGACCGTTTCCGCGTCGCCAAAACGGCCTGGTAGAGAAAGAGCTCTTCGAAAGCGATCCGAGCCCGAGCGGCCTCGCTTTCTTCGAGGCTCTCCGGAAAGTGAGCGGCCTTGATCGCGTCCGCGACGCCCGGAAAGCCCTTACGAACCCGCAGCTCGGCGGGCAGACCCTCGATCACGTTCGGAGCCCACTGCACTGCCTGCTCGGCCCATTCGCGAATCCGTTTGGG
>CBIHMQ010000237.1:0-2959 GCA_966211075.1 uncultured bacterium | reverse complement strand
AGCGGCACGAAGGCCTTCGGGCCACCGGCTCCGAGTCGCTCCCCGGAGCCGGCAGCCGCGATGACCGCGGTGACCGCTGCGCCTCTAGGCCGTGGCGGCGAAGCGCTCCTCCAGCAGGGAGTCGAGGTACTCCTCGGCGGCTTCCTCGTCCTTGTCGAGCGCGTACATGAACTCGGAGGCAAGGATCTTCTTGGCCCGCGTGTACATCTGCTTCTCGCCGGTCGAGAGGCCCTTTTCCATCTCGCGGATGGCGAGATTGCGGACGACCTCGGCGAGCTCGAAGACGTCACCGGTCTTGATCTTCTCGCGGTTGTACTTGAAACGCCGGTTCCAGTTCTTCGGCATCTCCGAGACGTCGTCGGTGAGGACGTCTGTGACTTTCTTGATTTCCTCCTCGTCGATGATCCGCCGCAGGCCGGCCTTGCCGGCGTTTTCGGTCGGAACCATGACGGTGAGTTCGTTGTGGAGGATCTTGATCGTCAGGTACTCCCGCTCGGAGCCCATCAGCTCTCGCGTCTCTTTGGTCATCACCAGGCCGGCGCCGTGATGGGGGTACACGACCTTGTCGCCAACCTCGAAGTCGCAGATGTAAACCGCGTCCTCGTCGAAGACTGCCTCCATAGCCTCGTCTAGCTCGGAAATCGGTGGCTCCTTTCGTTCTTCGACAGCGTTATCGCCGTCAGCTGTGCAAGTACCGGTCGGCCAAGTCGACCTCCTGGAGCCGGCGCAGGCCCTCGCGGATGTCCTTGGCCCGGGCGGGACCGACTCCGTCGACGGCGGCGAGTTCGGCATCGGAGGCCGCCAGGACCTCCTCCAAACCCCCCAGCTCGTGGATGATCTTCTGGACGACAAGCTTGGGAATGCGGGGTACGTGGCCGAGCGCGCGGTAGCCGCGCGGCGCAACCGGGAAGTCGATCGTGTTGAGCTTGCGGTCGTAGCCGAGCAGCTCGGCGAGGCGACCGAAGTCGAGGACGTCCTGGTGCGGCATCCGGCCCAGCGCCTGCAGCACGGCGGCGAGGCTGCCCTCGGTGTCTTCGACCGAGTAGTCGCGGATCAACGCCGTCTTGTCGGCGGCGACGCCGACCATCGTCTCCTCCAGCTGCATCTCGATCAGGCGGCCCTCGGTGCCGAGCTCGACGATGTAGCGCTCGACCTCGACCGCCATCCGGGTCACCAGCTCGGCCCGCTGCAGGACCGAGAGCGCGTCGTGGAGAACGCTGCCGCCCTCGAACTCCAGCGTGGTCAGCCGGCCCGAGACCTGGTCGAGCCGCTGCCGGTACTTCTCCAGCGTCGCCAGGCCCTGGTTGGCCTTGGCCAAGACGGCGGGGATGTCCTGGAGGATGTACTTGGTCCCCTCGACGTAGAGGGAGACGACGTCGCGGCGCTGGGAGATCGCGATCACCAGCGCGTCGGTCTGTTTGGAGACGCGCTCGGCGGTGCGGTGCCGGGTGCCCGTCTCGGTGGAGAGGATCGTCGGATCCGGCATCAACTGCACGTTGGCCCAGGCGATCTTGGTCGCCTCGCGGTTGAGGACGATCGCCCCATCCATCTTCGCCACCTGGTAGAGCATCGCCGGCGTGTAGTCGACGTCGAGGCGGATGCCCCCCGACAGCATGTGGGAGATGTCGTCGAGATCAGCGACCACGAGCAGGCCACCGGTTCGCGAGTGGACGATGTTGTCGATGCCCTCGCGGAGGGAGCCGCCCGGGGCAACGACATCCAAAGCTCTGAGAAGGCGGGGATCCTGACGTTCGGACAGCTCGTGGAGCTCATCCCCAGACAAAGAAGGCATCCCCTCTAGGATGGCAAAAAGCGCTCTGGAATGCGGTCTGGGTAATTCCTCCTTGAAAGCTCGGAATTCCGTTTGTCAAGGACGCCGATCACCGAGCGCCGAATCGTCGGCGACTTGGCTCAAAGATGGAAGCGCCGATGGTGGCGATGATGCCGCAATTCCTCGGGCGGCGGGTCCCCGGCCACGGCGGGATCGGGCCCCGGCCGCTCGGGATCGCGAACGAAGCACCAGGTGAGGACGGCGCCGGCGGCGGCGAGAACGGCGACCACCCAGGTCGAGTCGGCGACCGCCGTCACGAGCGAGCCGCCGTCGCCGAGAACTGCGTGGAAGACGGCGCCGGCGGCGGCGAGGGCGACGGCGCCGGCGGCGACCCGGTCCATCGCCAGCACCCCGGCGGCGATCCCGACCTTGTCGGCCGGCATCGCCGCCATCGCCGCCGTCGACATCGGCGCGTAGACGAGGCCGAGGGCAACCCCGAACAGCAGGTAGCCGGCGAGCAGCTGCCCGTATGAGCTGCCCGCGTCGATCGTCGTCAAGACCAGCAGGCCGGCGGTGCCGCAGACCATCCCCGCGGTCATCAGGCGGCGGGCCCCGAAGCGGGCGATCAGCCGGCCCGAGAAGGGCGACACGAAGACCATCGGCGCGGTCACCGGCAGGATCATCAAGCCGCTCTCGATCGGCGAGTGACCGCGGGCCTCCTGCAGGTACTGCGGCTGGAAGAACATCACCGCCCAGTAGGCGCCGACGAGGGCGAAGGCGGCGGCGCTGGCGCCGAAGTAGGGCCCGTTGCGGAACAGCGCGAAGTCGACGATCGGCTCGCGCACCCGCCCCTCGACGAGCCGGAAGGCGAGCAGGGCGACGACCCCGGCCAGGGCGAGGAGGACGACCGCGGCGCCACTCCAGGCCTGCGACTGGATCAGCGCCAGGACGACGGCGCCGAGCCCGACCGTGAGCGCGACCAGCCCGGCCCAGTCGATCCGGGTGCCGGCGCCGGGGTCGCTCGACTCCGGCGCCGCGATCGCGGTGATCGCGATCCCCAGCACCGAGACCGGCAGGTTCATCCAGAAGATCACCCGCCAGTCGACTTCGATCAACAGCCCGCCGGCCAGCGGCCCGATCGCCAGCGCCACCGCCGAGACCGCCGCCCAGATTCCCAGCGCCCGCGGC
>CBIHMQ010000236.1:0-2986 GCA_966211075.1 uncultured bacterium | reverse complement strand
CCGGCCAGCAGGGCGGCGCCGCCGATCGCCGTGGCGGGGACGACGAAGGTGTGGCTGGAGGTGCCGCCGCCCAGCCGCACGACGTGGGGGACGACCAGCCCGAGGTAGCGGACCAGCCCGGCGATCGCCGGGCTGCTCGGCTTCCTCGGGCTGGTCGTCCCCCACGTCGTGCGGATGGCCGGCGGCACCTCCAGCCACACCTACGTCGTCCCCGCCTCGGCGATCGGCGGCGCCGCCCTGCTGGCCGGGGCCGACACGCTGGCCCGGACCCTGCGCGCGCCGATCGAGATGCCGGTCGGTCCGTTCATGGTCGTCCTCGGCGTGCCCCTGTTTCTCTGGCTGCTGCGCAAGGCGATCTGATGGAGGCGGCGGAGAGCCCAGCACCGGAGCGGCTGCTGGAAGCGCGCGGCGTCGAGGTCGAGATCGCCGGGACGGCGATCCTCCGCGGCGCCGACCTCGACCTCCGCGCCGGCGAGCTGGTCGCGATCGTCGGACCGAACGGGGCCGGTAAGTCGACCCTGGTCCGGGCCGTCGCCGGGATGCAGAAGCCGAGCGCCGGCCAGGTCTCCTGGTCGGGCCGCGACCTCGCCGGGATGCGCGGCCGCGAGCTGGCCCGGCGGCGCGCCTTCGTGCCGCAGCGGATGCCGGTGCCGGCCGGCGTCAGCGTCCGCGAAGCGGTGACGATCGGCCGCTCCTCCCACCTGCGGCCACTGCGGCGGCTGACCGGCGAGGACCGCGACGGCGTCGAGCGGGCGATGGAGCGCGCCCAGGTGACGCGCTTCGCCGACCGCGCCCTGACCACCCTCTCCGGTGGCGAGCTGCAGCGCGTCCAGATCGCGATCGGGCTGGCCCAGGAGGCGCCGGTCCTGATCGCCGACGAGCCGACCTCGCAGCTCGACCTCGGCGCCACGATCAGCGTCGCCGACCGGCTGCGGGCGCTCGCCGACGGCGGCCTCGGGGTGCTGCTCGTCGTCCACGACCTGGCCCTGGCGGCGGCGATCGCCGACCGCGTCGTCGTCGTCTCGGCCGGCCGCACCGTCGCCGACGGCCCCGCCGCCGAGGTGCTCACCAGCGAGCGGCTGGCGGAGGTCTGGGGCGCCAACGCCGAGCTGGTCGAGCACGAGGGGCGCACCGCCCTGCACGTGGCCTGGCTCGGCCACCATCATTAGGTCACCCTAATTCCTACTTTGTTAGTGTGGATTTCCCTTAGGGCACCCTAAACAGGTGTCAATAGCCACTTGTGGCGCGCCGAGGCGGCGCGCGGCAGACAAAGGAGACATCCCAGAGATGAGTTGGAACGAACCGAGCCGGCGGCGATTGACCGTTTGCGCGCTCGCAGCCCTGACGGCACTGGTCGCCAGCGCCACCATCACCGCCAGCGCCAGCGCCGTCGGCGCCCACGGCTCGGCCGTGATCGCCCTCGCCAACCACGCCAAAGGCCGGACCCTCAGCGGCCAGGGCGTGAAACTGGTCGCCGCCACTCCCGCCAGCCTCACCGGCAACCAGCTGACGCTGCCGGTCTCCGCGGCCGAGTTCGGCTCCAAGCCCGCCGCCAACTTCAGCGGCAGCTTCAGCTTCAAGGCCAAGGGCCGCACCGTCGTCGTCAGCAAAGCGCGCGTCGACGTCGCCGCCGGCGCCCTGGTCGGCACCGTCGACGGGGCCGAGCTGGCGATCTTCCGCCTCGGCGCCGCCGCCAACGTCAACGCCGCCGCGGGAACCCTCTCGCTGCAGAACGGCAAGCTCCGCCTCACCGCCGACGCCGCCAACATGCTGCGCGACGATCTCCGCCTCGAACGCGCCCTCGTCCACCGCGGCGTCGGGATGATCTGGGTCGCCGCCCAGGCCAACCCGACCCAGGTCCACCACAAACTCAACGGTGGTTCCGTGCAGTGGGGCTTCCTGAGCTCCTGGCGCGAATACATCTACAAAGAACTCGGTCCGGGCACGGTCGGCTCGATCACCACCGAAGGCGGTGCGACCAGCATCGGCTACCCGCCCCTCTCGACCTCGTTCTTCAGCTTCCCGGGACAGAGCGGCAACTTCGCCGAAGGCCGCTACGGCGCCTCCAGCGAAATGACCGTGCGGACCGGTGGCAGCGTCAAGTTCGCCAAGCCGGGGCACTGCATCCCCGAAATCAAGCTCACCAACCTCACCGCCCACCTCGGCGGCGCTACCCCGTCGATCGTCGCCGACCTCAGCTACAACATCGGCGTCTTCAACGGCAAAGGCTGCACCCCCCAGCCGGCGGTCTCCTCGCCGAACACGACGATCGCGACGCTGAACACGAGCGGCATCTCGCCGGCGATCTCAGGCGGCAACACCGTCACCTGGAGCAACCTCCCGGCGACCCTTACCGAAGCCGCGGCGAAGCCGTTCGAACCGGCGTACAAAGCCGGGCAGCAGCTCGACCCGGTGACGGTTACGGGGACGATCGGTTGATCCCCCGGCGGGCCACCTGGCTGACGATCGCGGCGGCGGCACTCGCCGTCGCGATCGGCCTGCCGGCGGCGGCGCTCGCCGCCGGCGGCTCGGCCCGCCTCGTCCTCAACGGGCCGGCCGCCGACGCTCTGCGCGCGCAAGGCGTCGGCGTCGGCCCGATCGCCCCCGCCACCGGCGGCGCCAAGCGGATCGCGCTGCCAGTCGCGGCCGGGTTGGCCGGGACCAGGACGACCCTGGTCCGGTACCGGGGCGGCCTCAGCCTCCACGCCGGCAAGCGCAAGCGGGTCCGGCTCACCGGCCTCACCCTCCGCCTCGCCAAGCGCTCGAGCCTGGAAGCGAAGCTCGGCGGCGAGCGTTTCCCCCTCTTCCGCGTCGGCGGCGGCAAACGCGAACTCAACGCCGCCGGCGGCGCCGTGCTGGTCTCCGGCCTGCGCCTGAAGCTGACCGGCCGCGCCGCGCGGGCGCTCGGCAAGCGGCTCGGCCTGCGGCTCGAGACCGGCCGCTTCGGCTCGGCCTCCGGCACCGCCGTGCGGCTGACCACCAGCGC
>CBIHMQ010000235.1:0-3007 GCA_966211075.1 uncultured bacterium | reverse complement strand
CTCTGAGATCTCGTTCATCTTGCCTCTCTAGGTGTGCTGGCTGGGAACGCGCTCGACGGCGCGGGCGGCGATGTCGGTGCGGATCTGCATCCCCTCGAAGGAGATCCGGCTGGCCGCATCGTACGCACGATCGCGCGCCTCGGCGGGTGTGGCGCCGAGGGCGGTGACGTTGAGGACGCGACCGCCCGCGGTGACGACCTCGCCGTCGCGCGTCGCGGTGCCGGCGTGGGTGATCTCGGCCACCTCCGCGGCCGCGGCGAGGCCGCTGATCGCGTCGCCCTTCGAGGAGGACTCCGGGTACCCGGCCGAGGCCAGGACCAGGGTCACCGCCCAGTCCTCGCCGAACTCGGCGCTCGCCCCGGCCAGGCCGCCCGGCTCGCGCGCGGCGAGGAAGAGGTCGACCAGGTCAGACCGCAGTCGCGGCAGCACCGCCTGGGTCTCCGGGTCGCCGAAGCGGACGTTGAACTCGAGCACCTTGGGACCGTCGGGGCCGATCATCAGCCCCGCGTAGAGGACGCCGTGGAAGGGCAGGCCGCGCCGCGCCATCGCCGCCACGATCGGCCGGTGGACGCCGTCGACGATCTCCTCGACCTCGGTCGCGCCGAAGCCCGGCACCGGCGAGTAGCTGCCCATCCCGCCGGTGTTCGGTCCCTCGTCGCCGTCGAAGATCCGCTTGTAGTCCTGGGCCGGCGCCAGCGGCACCACGTTCTCGCCGTCGCAGAGGGCGAGCAGCGAGAGCTCCTCGCCGACCAGGAACTCCTCCTGGACGACCGTGGTCGCCCCGAAGCGGCGCTCGGTGAAGAAGACGTCGACGGCGGCCCGCGCCTCGGCCTCGTCGGCGCAGATGATCACGCCCTTGCCGGCCGCCAGCCCGTCGGCCTTGAGCACGGTCGGGTAGTCGATCTCGGCGAGCCGGGCGACCGCCTCCTCGTGGCTCCTCAGCAGTACGTGGCCGGCGGTCGGCACGCCCGCCTCGGCCATCAGCTCCTTGGCGAAGGCCTTCGAGCCCTCCAGCTCGGCGGCGGCGGCGCTGGGCCCGAAGGCGGGGATGCCGGCGTCGGGGTGTGCGTCGACCGCGCCGGCGACCAGCCCCGCCTGGGGGCCGACCACGACCAGGTCGACCGACCGCTCCCGGGCCACGGCGACGATCGCCGCGACGTCCTCGACCCCGACCTCGGGCAGGCACTCGGCGTCGGCGGCGATTCCGGCGTTGCCGGGAGCGCAGAGCAGCTCGGGAGCGTGGGCGGAGCGGGCCAGCGCCCGCACGATCGCGTGCTCGCGCCCGCCGCCGCCGACTACGAGGATCCGCAAGGCGCGCCTAGATCGCGTCGGCCAGCTCGTCGGCCGAGATCGCGGTCAGGGTCTGGCTCGTCATCGTCCCGCGCGAGCCGAGCTCGACCGAGACCTTGGCCATCGTCTTCTCGTCGGGCGCCTCGACGACCGTGACGAAGTCGTACTGGCCGAGGGTCGCGTACTGGGCCACCACCTTGGCGCCGATCTGCTCGACCTCCTTGTTCACCTCGGCGACCCGGCTGGGGTTGTTCTTCAGCGTCCGCACACCCTCCGCGGTCAGGTTCGTAAGCATCAAATACGTGGGCATATCCGGCTCCTCTCGCTCCGCATCGACGGGTTCGAGGACACCGTACCCGCTCAGCTAATAGCCAGGCGGGTGGCGGACGACGAAGCCGTCCGGGTAGGGCGGCTCGGCGTGCCAGCGGGGGCCGCTGCCGTTCTCGTTGCCGACCGTGTCCCAGCGCAGGCCTGCGATCACCGCGTAAGTGTGGGTGGCATTGGCGTAGATCGTGATCCACTTGCCGGGGCCGGGCTCGCCGTAGCTCTCCAGGTCGCCGGAGGTGAGCGGCGTGTCGAGCAGCCCGGCGCCGTAGAGCGCGAAGCTGACCGCGCCGGAGCAGTCGTAGCCGTAGGAGTACCAGGAGCCGTGGCCGCCGCCCCAGACGTAGGGGGTGGTGGAGATCGAGTTGGCCGCCGCGATCGCCGCCTTCACGGCCGGCGGGGCGCTTTCGGGAGCGCTGGCCAGGGTGCCGCTGAGGACGGCCTGCTCGCCGGCGGTTTCGAATCCGGCCCCGAGCGGGGCGACCCGCCAGTCGACGAACCGCACCTCGCAGCCGCCTTCCATCTCGGCGGCCTGGTCGAGCACCTCCTGGACGTACCACTCGGCCTGGTTGTGGGCGAAGAGCCCGGCGCTGAGGCCGCCGCGCGACCAGACCAGCCGCGCCAGGGTCGCCGCCGAGTCGGCGATGTCGCCGCGGCGGATCCGCCCGTCTTCGTCGCCGTCGACGGCGAATTCCTTCCACTCGCCCGCGTCGAGACCGAGCGCGCCCTCGCGGCGCAGCTGGCGGCGATCCATGCCCTTGCCGAAGTTCGACTCGAGCCGGGCGACCGCGGCCAGCGCCCAGACGCCGCGCTGCCCCAGTTCGTAGCGGCCCGCCGCCTTCTCGAAGGCGGCCAGGTAGCCGGCCGGGATGTTCTTTTTCCATCCCGGCGCCGGGTCGCAGCGGAAGACCTTGATCCGCGGCTGCAGCCCGCCTTCGCCGAATTCCGGCGCACCGACTTCGGCCGCGTAACAGCCGGCGTTGGCGAGCACGTCGGCGACATACCAGTCGGCGTGGTTGTAGGCGAAGATCGCCCCGTAGGTGTCGGCCGGCATCCCGGCCGCGCTGAGGTAGGCGGCGGCGGAGAAGATCGCGTCTTCGGGGTTGTAGGGGTCCGCGGTCCCGTCGCCGTTGGCGTCGACGCCGTAGCTGGCCCAGGTTTCCGGCATGAACTGCATCCACCCCTGCGCCCCCGCCGAGGAGACGTTGAGGTTGGTTCCGAAGGCGGTCTCGATCTGGTTGATCCCGGCCAGGATCGCCGGCCCCTGCGGGCCCAGCGCGTAGGCGGCGGCGGCACGCTTGTAGATCGGGATCAGCAGCGGCGGCACCCCGGTGGCGGCGCAGCTGGAGGCGGGCAGGTTGGGGATCGTCAGCGGTTCGCTCGGCACTGGCGC
>CBIHMQ010000234.1:0-3049 GCA_966211075.1 uncultured bacterium | reverse complement strand
GTCGAGGCCGGCGAGCTGCCGGTGGTGATGTCCGGGGACGGGCTGCTCGGCGCCGTCGGCGGCGCCATGGCGGGGAGCAAGACGCCCCTGGGGGTCATCCCCGGCGGCCGCGGCAACGACCTCGCCCGCGTGCTCGGCATCCCCGACGACCCCGTCGAGGCGGTGGCGATCGTCTTGGGGGGTGCCGTCCGCAAGCTCGACGTCGGCGAGGTCAACGGCAAGCGCTTCCTCGGGATCGCCAGCGTCGGCTTCGATTCCGAAGCCAACCGGATCGCCAACGAGACCCATTTCCTGCGCGGCAACCTCGTCTACGCCTACGCGGCGCTGCGCGCCCTGGCCGGTTGGAAGCCGGCCCGCTTCACGATCGCCGTCGGCGAGGAGCGGGTCCGCCTCAGCGGCTACTCGGTCTGCGTCGCCAACAGCAAGGCCTATGGCGGCGGCATGTACGTCGCCCCGGACGCCGAGCTCGACGACGGCGAGTTCGACATCGTCACGATCGGCGAGGTCGGCAAGCTGCGCTTCGTGGGTAACCTGCCGAAGGTGTTCAAGGGCACCCACGTCGAGGCGGACGAGGTGCGCGTCTTCCGGGCCTCGCACCTGGAGTTGAGCGCCAGCAAGCCGTTTGCCGTCTACGCCGACGGCGAGCACCTCACCGACCTGCCGGCCACCCTGCGGGTCCTGCCGCGCGCCCTCGAGGTGCTGGTCCCCGGCCAGGGCGCGGCTTGACGAGGCGCGCCGCCAATGGCAGCCCCGGACCGGCCTTCCGAGCCAAGCTCGCGGCGGCGCGGGCGATCGGCGCCGCCAGCCGGGCCAGCGGGCGCGGCGGCGGGACCACGCTCCCGGGCCGGGTCCTGCTGCGGCTGGAGCCGGAGGCGATCGCGCGGCTCGGCAACGGCCTCGACCGGGGCGCCACCCTGGTCAGCGCCACCAACGGCAAGACGACCACGGCGGGGATGATCGCCGCGATCCTCGCCGCCGACGGCCGCCAGCCGGTCCACAACCGGGCCGGCTCCAACATGACCTGGGGCGTGGCGACGGCTCTACTCGAGCAGCAAGGGCGCGAGGGTCTCTTCGAGGTCGACGAGGCCTGGCTGCCCCGCGTCGCCGAGCAGCTGCAACCGCGCCTGATCGTGCTCGGCAACCTCTTCCGCGACCAGCTCGATCGCTACGGCGAGATGGAGGTCCTGGCCGACGACTGGGCCGAAACCGTGGCGGCGTTGAGCGGCAGCGCCCACTTCGCCCTCAACGCCGACGACCCGCTGATCGCCGACCTCGGCCGCGACGCCGAGGAGCGACCCCGCGAGGGCGTCCTCTACTTCGGGGTCGAGGACGCCTCCCAGGCACTGCCGGAGCTGCAGCACGCCTTCGATGCCAAGCACTGCCGCCGCTGCGGCCACCCCTACTCCTACGAGCGCGCCTTCGTCGGGCACCTCGGCCACTACTCGTGCCACAACTGCGGCGCCCGCCGTCCCGAGCCCGAGGTGGCGGCGACGGCGATCGAGCTGCGCGGCATGGAGGGTTCGAGCACGACCGTGCGCGTCCCCGGCGGTGAGATCCAGGTCGAGCTGCCGCTGCCGGGCCTGTACAACGTCTACAACGCCCTGGCCGCTATCGCCGCCGGCCTGAAGCTGGGTGTGGCCCCGGAGCGAATCGCCGCCGCCCTCGGCGAGATGCGGGCGGCCTTCGGCCGGGTCGAGACGATCGACGTCGGTGGCGTCCCGGTCTCGATCCTGCTGATCAAGAACCCCGCCGGCGCCAACGAGGTGCTGCGGACGCTGCGCCTCGAGGCCGGCGGCGAGGGCCTAGACCTCTGGATCGCCCTCAACGACCGGATTGCCGACGGGCGCGACGTCTCCTGGGTCTGGGACGCCGACTTCGAGCTGCTCGGCGGCGCCGTACGGCGGGTCGTCTGCGCCGGCACCCGGGCCCCGGAGATGGCGTTGCGGCTGAAGTACGCGGGCTGGCCCGAGGAGGCGATCGAGGTCGTGCCGGGCATCGCCGAGTCGCTCGACTCCGCAGTCGCCGGCGCGCAAGGGCGCCTCTTCGCCCTCCCCACCTACACCGCCCTGCTCGAGCTGCGCAAGCTGCTCGCCGACCGCGGGCTCGCCAAGGAGTTCTGGCAGTGACGGCGGCGATGGACGGTTCCCTGGCCGCCGTCGTCTGGCACGACGCCGAGAACGGCGGCTACGACGCCGACATGGCGCACTGGGAAGAGCTGGCCGAAACGACGGGCGGTCCGGTCCTCGACATCGGCTGCGGAACCGGACGGGTCTCCCTGCGCCTGGCGAGGCGGGGATACGAGGTGGTCGGCGTCGACGTCGATCCCGTGCTGGTGGAGGAGCTGCGGGCGCGCGCGGTCGGGCTCCCCGCGGCGGGGGCTGTCGGCGACGCGCGGCGGCTCGACCTGGGCCGTCAGTTCAACCTCGTCCTCGCTCCCATGCAACTGGTCCAGCTGCTTGCCGGCGAAACGGAGCGGCTCGCCTGCCTCGCCGCGATCGCGGCGCACCTCGGCCCGGGCGGGCTGGCGGCGCTGGCGATCGTCGAGGACCCCTTCGGCGATAACGATCTGGCGCCTTTCTCGGGGCATAGGCGGGAGGAGCGGTACACCGCGCCGCTGCCCGACACCCGCGAAGTCGGCGGGATCGTCTACTCGAGCCTGCCCCTCCCGACCCTGGTCGACGGCCACGGGATGGAGGTGCGGCGGCTGCGACAGACGGTCTCCGCCGACGGCGAGCTGACCGACGAAGAAAGCGCGATAAGGCTGCAACGGCTCTCGGCCACGCAGCTCGAACGGGAGGCTCGCGCGGCGGGCCTGGAACCGCGGCCGCGTCGCGCCGTCCCGCCCACCGACGACCACGTCGGCTCGACCGTCGTCCTCCTGCGCAAGGGTGTCGCCTGATGGAGCTGCGCGTCCTCAGCCTCTACCCGGAGCAGATGAACATCTACGCCGACCGCGGCAACATCGTCTTCCTGCGGCGGCGCTGCGAGTGGCGAGGGATCGGCTTCCAGCACTACGGGGCGGGGCCCGGCGAGCACGTCGACCCGGCCG
>CBIHMQ010000233.1:0-3075 GCA_966211075.1 uncultured bacterium | reverse complement strand
GTAGAGGAGCGAGCAGACGAGGAAGGGTTCGATGTAGCTGAGGGAGCCGCCGGTCAGGTAGATCGCCAGGCCGACGACCGGGACCGTCACCAGCATGCCGACCGCGAGGGCGTTCATCGAGGCGTTCTGCCAGGGAATCAAGCCGGTGACGCTGCCGAGGCCGTAGAGGAGGATCAGCACGCCGAACGCGACCACCCAACCGATCGCGACGTGCTCGGCGCCAGGCAGGAAGGCGCCGCCGATCCCGACCACCGCCGCGACCGTCCAGAGCACGCCGGAGATCCGGCCCATGCGGGCTCGCTCGTCGCTGGCTTCAGCGAAGGCGGTGGCTTTGGCGGGGTAGGGCGACACTTGCCCTACCCCATCGGCGGCTGGCGGCCGATCGTTTAACGCGCGCTCATCAGCCGGCCTCGGAATAGGCCGGCTTGCCCGCGACCGCCTCGTGCTCCGGCTCCATCGCGGGCGCCTCCATCGGCTCCGGGTTGCGGAGCACGACCACCGCGACGATGACGGCGATCGCGGCCAGTCCGGCCCCGACCAGGTAGGCGAGGTGGTAGCCCGAGGTCAGCGCCTGGGCCTGCGCGGTGCCGTCGGCGACCAGGTTCTGAGTGCGCTCGGTGGAGAGCGTCGCGAGGACGGCGAGGCCGATCGCGCCGCCCACCTGCATGCTGGTGTTGACGACGCCGGAGGCGAGGCCGGCGTCCTGCGGGGTCGCCCCGGACATCGCCAGCGTCATCAGGGAGGGGAACGAGGTGCCGACCCCGACGCCGACCAGCAGCAGCGCCGGCAGCACGTCGACCCAGTAGCTGGCGTCGACCGGGGCGCGGGCGAAGAGCAGCAGGCCGGCGACGACCAGGCTGACTCCCGGCACCAGGGTGTTCTTCGGGCCGAAGCGCATGATCAGCTTTTCGGAGAAGCCGAGCGAGAGGGCGCCCATCACGATCGAGGCCGGCAGGAAGGCGAGGCCGACCTCCAGCGCGTCGTAGCCGAGCACCTTCTGCAGGTAGAGGGCGCCGATGAAGAACATCCCGAACATGCCGGCGACCAGCAGCGCCTGGACGACGTTGGCGCCGGAGACGTTGCGGGAGCGGAACAGCCGCAGCGGCATCAGCGGGTTCTCGATCCGGGCCTGGCGGTAGATGAAGCCGGCCAGCAGGGCCAGCGAGAGGGCTCCGAGGCCTAGCGTCTTGCTCGATCCCCAGCCCCAGTGGTCGACCTGGAGGATCGTGTAGACGCCGAGCATCAGGGCGGCCGTGATCAGCGCCGCGCCCGGGTAGTCGGCGCCGTGGTGGATGCCGATGCCACCGCCGGCGGTGACGAGGCGGCGGGCCAGGAAGGCGACGAGGATCCCGATCGGGAGGTTGATCAGGAAGATCCAGTGCCAGCTGATCGCGTCGGTGAGGACGCCGCCGGCGAGCAGGCCGATCGAGCCGCCGGCCGAGGCGACGAACCCGTAGACGCCGATCGCCTTCGCCTGCTCGGCGCGCTCCGGGAACATCGTCACGATCATCCCCAGGATCACCGCCGAGGCGAGGGCGCCGCCGACGCCCTGGATGAAGCGGGCGCCGATCAGCATCCCCTCGCTGGTCGCCACCGAGCAGAGCAGCGAGGCGAGGGTGAAGATCGTCAGGCCGATCAGGAACATCCGGCGCTGGCCGAGCAGGTCGCCGAGCCGGCCGGCCAGCAGCAGCAGGCCGCCGAAGGGGATCATGTAGGCGTTGATCACCCAGGCCAGGTTGCTCTGCGAGAAGCCGAGATCCTCCTGGATCGAGGGCAGGGCGACGTTGACGATCGTCGCGTCGAGGACGATCATCAGCATGCCGGCGCAGAGCACGTAAAGGGCGAGCCAGCGGTTTTGGTCGGCGTGCGTTTGGGCGGTGTCGGTGGTCATTCTGGGGTTTGCCTCCTGAAGGGGATGAACTGGTCGTCTATCTGGACGACGAACGGCCGAGCGCGAAATCGACAGCGCTCATAGGTAGGGACTGGCTCGCGGACTGAAACTCATCGCCGGCCGCTCAGAAAATGCGGCTCGGCTCCCGAAGCACTCGAAGACCGAGCGAGACGCCAACCGAGTCGGTTGCGTGATCGGGCCAACGAGGGTACCCATCCGGCAGGTCGGCCGCGCTGACGGCGGACGGGCCGGCGCCTACCGCTGCTCAGGCCGCTCGCCGTCGAAGTACTCGACGGCGCTGGCGCGGCGGAAGGTCCCGTCCACCTCCGGGTCGCCGGTCCAGATCCCGACCTTGCCGCTGTCCGGGTAGACGGTCGCGGTCGGAAAGGCGACGGTGGAGAACATCAGCACCCGGGCGGTCTCCTCGCCGTCGTTGCGGACGCCGTGGGCGCCCTCCGGCCCGCGCGGGAACCAGACGACGTCCCAGGGCGCGAGCGCCTCCTCCCCATCCGGGTGGCGCACGGTGGGGTTGCCGGAGAGGACCAGCAGCCACTCCTCCTCGCCGCACTCGTAGTGGTAGGGACAGACCGCCTGCCCCGGCGGCAGCTCGTAGACGCTGATCCCGGACTCCTCGGCGCCCAGCAGCTTGCCGAGCTTGGCCATCCCGGCCCGGAACCCCTCGGGATCGTTCCCGTCGTACTCGAACTCCGGGGAGTCGATGTTGATCCGCCGCACGCGACCGACTTTGTACGCCCTATAGGACGTAAAAAGCTGGGAACGCTTTCGTTCAGCCGGAGCGGTCGGTGCGGATGCGCGCCGATTCGGCGAGGAGCTCGGCCAGTTCCTCGCGATCGACGGCGTCGAGGCGGACCAGGACCATCGCGTGACCGTCGTAGTGCGGGGACGGTGAGGAAATCGTCCTGACGCGGGATGACGAGCCAGTCGTGCGGTTGGAGCCAGTGGCTGGGAGTGGAGGCTTCGCCTCCCTGTTCGGGGTCTGGCGAGAACGGGTGTGGATCGGCGATGACTTCGATGAGGTCCCTGAGGATCTGGCCTTGTAGCTAGCGGCCGCGGCGGCCGAAGCTGTGGCCGACGGGGGCGACCGATTTCAGCTCGGCGACGGCTAGCTCACGGTTGCGGCGGCGTGTGGATGCGGCCGAGCGACGGGCGGGGCGCGGCCTTCG
>CBIHMQ010000232.1:0-3088 GCA_966211075.1 uncultured bacterium | reverse complement strand
GCTCGTCGGCACCGGGACGCGGCCCCGGCTCGAGGCCGCCGCCGCCGACCCGGCCCTCCGCGCCCTCGACCTCCGCGCCCTCGACGCCGCCAGCGCCGCGGCGATCTGCGACCGGATCGCGGCCACCGGCGCGCTCGAGACGGTGCGGGGGCGAGCCCTGGAGATGGTGGCGGCGGCGAAACTGCGCCTCGCCGGCGGCGGCTTCGAGCCCGAACAGGCCGAGCTGCTCCGCCTGGTGGCTGACGGCGTAGTCCAGCGCTACAGCTGAGGCGGCGCGGTCAGCGGAAGTCGTCGGCGGCGATCAAATCGGCGTGAAGGCCGGTGACGAAGGCCTCGACCATGTCGACGAAGTTGGCGCGCTCCAGTTCCCGCAGCTCTTCGACAAGCTCGTCGGCGCCGATGTCGAGCTGCTCGTCGAAGGCGTCGATCTCGGTCTCGCCGTGGACGCTCTCGCAGGACCACTCGCACTCCGGGCAGCGCCGCCAGACCCGCCAGTGGGCACGGTCCCCAGCCTGCTCCCAGCAGGTCGGCTGAACCAGGCAGGAACCGCACTCCGGGCAGACGTGCAGCGCCGCCGGCGCCTGCTGGGTCTTGTCCTGACTGGGCTCCCTCATCTCCTTGCATATCGAACCCACTCCGGGCCGACTTGATCCGGAGTTTCGGGGCGGGCCGAGGACAAAACCCCACTACCGAGTATCTAAAAGCACAAATTGGGCGCTGGCCCGGCCGCTCTGGAGCCTCGTTACCATGGATGGATGCCCGGAAACATCGGCCCTCTCGAGATCGCCATCGTCCTGATCATCGCCCTGCTGGTCTTCGGCCCGAAGCGCCTACCGGAGCTCGGGCGCTCGCTTGGCAAGGGGATCCGCGAGTTCAAAGGCTCGATCTCCGGCGAGCACGACGACGAGGAGGACGAGAAGCGGCGACTGGCCGCCTCGGAGTCACACGGCACCGAGAAGAGCTCCGAGGCCGAGGCCGTCCGCAACAAGTCGGCCTGAGGCAAGCGCCGCGATGGCCCGCCGCGTCAAGGCGGTATCCCACGAGGATCGCCTCACCGTCGTCGAGCACCTCGACGAGCTCCGCGGCCGGCTGTTCGTCTGCATCGGCGTCTTCGTCGCCGCTCTCGCGGTCTGCTTCTGGCAGAACCAGGTGCTCCTCGAAGTGGCGTCCGGCCCGCTGCCCGACGACCACGACAAGCTGATCACCTTCGGCGTCACCGAGCCCTTCACGACGACGATCACGGTCGCCGTCTACGGCGCCCTGGTGCTCTGCCTGCCGCTCTTCCTGCACCAGCTCTACGCCTACGTCCTGCCCGCCTTCAGCAGCGCCGAGAAGCGGGTGATCCTGCCGCTGCTCCTGCTCTTCCCGTTTCTTTTCGTGGCCGGGCTGGCCTTCGCCTACTTCGTGGTGATGCCGGCCGCCGTCAACTTCCTGCTCAACTTCAACGACAGCCAGTTCAACATCCAGGTCCGGGCTCGCGATTACTACAGCTTCTTCGCGACCACCGAGATCGCCTGCGCGCTGATCTTTCAGCTGCCGCTGGCGATCCTCGCGGTTACCCGCCTCGGCATCGTCAGAGTCGAGCAGCTGACCGCCAACCGCCGCTACGCCTATCTGGCGATAGCCGTCCTCGCCGCCGCGCTCCCCGGGGTCGACCCGATCTCGATGCTGATCGAGATGGTGCCGCTGCTTGTTCTGTACGAGTTGAGTATCTTGCTCGCACGGGCCTTTGGGCGGCCGCGGCAGTCGGGAAGCATGGCGGAGCCCTCGACGTAGGAGCGAACTGGGCGGATGGCATCGAGCGGTGACGAGCGGCGGATGGTCTTCGACATCCGGGGACGGCGCAAGAACGTCGTCAGGGTCGTCTACGCGATCCTTGCCCTGCTGATGGGCGCCAGTCTCCTGCTCGTCGTCGGTCCCTTCAACCTCGGCGAAATCGTCAACAGCGGCAGTAGCAACGGCGCCAGCGACGCCTTCGTAGAACAGGCCGAAAGGGCCGAACAGAAGGTGAAGAAAGATCCGCAGAACCCGGACCTGCTGGCGAACCTGACCAAGTCCCGGATCAACGCCGGCAACGCGATGGTCGAATTCGACCCGGAAACCGGCGCCGCCGTGGTCACCCCGGAGGGGCGGGCCCAGCTCGAGCTCGGCAGCGAAGCGTGGGACAAATACCTGCGGGCAACCACCGAACCGAGCCCCGGTCTGGCCCAGTCCGTCGCCCGGACTCTCTTCACGCTGGCGGAAACCGCGCGCAACAACAACGAAATCAAAACCAATATCCAGGCCGCTCGAGACGCGCAGCGGATCGTCGCCCAGCAGCGTCCGAGCATCGGCACCCTGAGCACGCTGGCGACCTACCAGCTCTACGCCTTCGACTACGCGGGCGCCAAGCAATCCCAGAAAAAGGCGGAAGCCTTCGCGAACACCAAGTTCGAACGGGAAAACCTCGGCAACGAACTCGAGCAGACCGAAAAACGCGCCCGCGAATTCGAAAAATTCGACGGCGAAGTCAAGAAAGCGGAAAAGAAAGCGAAATCGGAAGGGCAGTCGATTCCCAACCCGCTCACCGGCGCCCCGTCCGTCGGCGGCTAGCTCCGTCGGCCCCGAGGGTCGCGGCGATCGCCGCGACGGCCCGGCGCAGTTCCCCCTCGCTCGGCAGGCCGTAACCGAGCACCAACCCCGGCGGTTGCCGCTGCTTCCGGGTGAAGACGCCTAGCCCGTTGACGTGGACCCCGGCAGCCGCCGACCCGGCAACGACCGCGTCCTCGTCGGCGCCGGGCGGGAGTTCGAGGACGAGGTGCAGGCCGGCGGCGATGCCGCGGACCCGCGTCGCGGGCAGCGCCGCCTCGAGGGCCTCGAGGAGGACCTGGCGCTTCTCGCGGTAGCGCTGCCGGGCGGCGCGCAGGTGGCGGTCGAAGGCGCCGCTGGAGATCAGCTCGGCGAGGGCCCACTCCTCGACCCGAGGCCCACCGCCGTCGGCGCCGGCCCGGGCGGTGATCGCGATCGCGACGTGCTCGGGCGGCAGGCAGAGCCAGCCCAGGCGCAGCGCCGGGGCGAGGGTCTTGGAAGCGCTGCCGGCGAGGACGAC
>CBIHMQ010000231.1:0-3125 GCA_966211075.1 uncultured bacterium | reverse complement strand
CGTCTTCACCGCTCTCCAGCAGCAGCGGCAGCAGCCGCGACCCGATACTTCCCGTCGCCCCCGTCAGCAGCAGCATGGCCGCCGATGCTAGCTACCGGCGCGCTCTCCTCGGCTTCGGGGCGAGGATGAGCCGGACCTTGCCGTTTCCGGCCCAGGCCCCGGCGCGCGGAGCCGAGGACCTGACGACGAACGGCCCCCGCCGCTTGCCCTTCGCCGGCTTCCGCTTCACGGCCCTGAGCGTGCACCCGGCGCCCAGCAGCACGCGCTTCGCCTTGCGGCGCTTCATGCCGGTGAGCTTCGGAACCGTGCAGCCAGACGAAGGCATCGGCGGCGCGAAGGCCGGAACCGGCGGATCCGAGCCGACGGCGCCGCCGCCAGCGCCGCCATCGTCCGGGACGGTGGCTATCCGGTGCGTGTAGGAGATCGGCGCGGAGCAGGCGGAGGCGTTGGCGGCCGCGTCGGTGGCGATCGCCGAGAAGGTCGCCGTGACCCCTTCGCCGACTGGCACGGCGATTCCCGGCGCCGCCAGTTCCCCGGCTCCGCCGGAGGCGACCGGCGACCCGCCGCAGCCGGGGCCGGAGAAGATCGACACGGTTGAGCCGGCCTCGGCCGTGCCGACGATCCGGGGGTTGGCGCTGGTCGCCGGCGAGGCCGGATCGGTCGCTTCGAGGAGCGGTGGCACTGGCGGTTCGAGGTCGCTTGCCTCGACGTAGGCGAGCGGTTCCGAGCAGGGGGAGATCTGTGGAACTGCATCGGTGGCCGTCACCGAGAACTCAGTGACCGAGTTGTCCCCCACGGTGACGGCGATGCCGGGCGCCGCCAGCTCGGCGGCCGTGCCGCTGGCGACCGGCGCCCCGGAGCAGGTCGCGTTGGCGTACACCTCGATGGTGGTCCCCGGTTGGGCCGAGCCGATCAACTTCGGGCTGTTGTCGTCGGCTGGCGAGGCCGGGTCGGTCGCGGCGAGGCTCGGCGCCGAGGGTGCCACCCCGTCGAGGAGCGCGGCAGCCGCGCCGGCGTCGAGTCGGCCGCCGGTCGTCGTCTTTCCAGCCAGCGACGGAATCGGGTCGACGCTGTCGAGCAGCGCTTTGCGGACCTCGGTGACGGTGGCGGTCGGCCTCATGGAAAAGAGCAGGGCGGCGGCACCGCTGACGTGGGGAGCCGCCATCGAGGTTCCCTGCAGGAAGGCGTAGCCGCTGGCCTGGCCGACCGGCTCGGTGCAGCGCAGTTCGACATCGTCGATCCAGACACCGCTGTCGGCGAGGGGGGCGGGACCGGCGGTGTAGCGGAACCGCACCTCCACGTCGCCGCCAGCGCTGAGTTTGTCGCTCAGGTCGAGGGAGAAGCGCCGCCGCGACGAGTCTCCGGGCGTGCTGCCGGCGACGAAGGCTCCGTCGAGCGTGACTACGTAGCGGTAGCTGCCGCCGCCAAGCGAAACCGAGCGGGTCTGTTCGAGAACGCACTCTTGGAGCCCGCTCGGCAGCGTCACCGGCACGGTCGTCGAGGCTCGGGTCGAGCCGGCGGCCGGAACGTCTCCCGGCGAGTCGGTCATCCCGAAGGAGGTCAAGGGCGGCTCGTTGCTGCGGGAGAAGCCGCCCTCGCTACCGCTGGGCACCCATCTGACCTCGAAGTCATCGGCCTCGAAGTCGTCGGCGACCGGCCGGCGGATCGGGTAGGTGCTGAGAGTCTCGGTCCCCGGCGCGGCGAGGTCGACCGAAGTCGCTCCCCAGTCCGAGAAGGCCGCGAGCTGGTCCGCCTGGTCGGTTGCCGCCACGCAGATCACGTTGTCGACGGCTCCGGTGCCTTCCAGGGGCGGTTGGTAGTTGCAGGGGTAGTGGGGGACCAGGTCGTTGTCCTGGCCGTCATTGCCCGCCGAAATTACGAACAGCGTCTCCGGGTTGGCGCCGATCGCGCTCCCCACTAGCCCGTCGTCGAAGGTCCCGCCGAGCGACATGTTCGCCACCCTGGCCTCCTTGTCCCCGGCGTAGTTGATCGCTTCCACCTGGGCCGAGAACGGGCAGCGGCTTTCGCCCAGGGCAGGGAAGTGGGAGCAGGCGCGCAGGGGCATGATGCGGACGTCCTGAGCGACCCCGGTGATGCCGATTTCGTTGTCGCCCTCGGCCCCGATCGTCCCAGCCGTGTGGACGCCGTGCCCTCCCGTAAGCAGATCATCGTCGGTGGGATCGCCGTCCGTTTCGGGCTCTTCGGCGTTGGCGCCGTCGAACTCCGCGCCGTCGAGGTCGTCGATGACGCCATTGCCATCGTTGTCGATCCCGTCATCCGTCTCGCCGGGGTTGGCCCAGGCGACGTTCTGCAGGTCGGGATGTTCCCCGCGGTAGCCGGAGTCAATGTCGGCGACCACGGTCGTCGGAGTGCCGACGGTCAGGTCCCAGGCGGCGCTGGCGTCGATGTCGGCTCCTGCCACCGCGCCGGCGAAACCGCCGACCCCGGCGCCGGTGTTGAACAGGCCCCAGAGCTGGCTGAAAAGAGGGTCGTCGGGGATCGCGTTCGGGGCGCTGTAGCCATCGCGTTCGGCAAGCAGCACAGCCGGGTCGCTTTCCAGCTCCCGGACCGCCTGCCGCGGGCTCTGGCCGGGCTCGGTCTCGACCAGTTGGAAGCGCCGGTCGCCGAGGTCGCGGCTGAAGTCGACGTCGGCATCCTCACGGGCTTCGGTGCGCTCGGCGCGGCTCGCGCCCCTGGCCCACTCGACGATCACCCGGTCCGGGGAGAGGACGGTCGGCGGCGTCCGCGGGGCCCCGAGCGGAACGGGTTGCTCCTCAGCGGCTCCGGCGGCGGGCGCGACAAGCAGCGCGACGAGCGCTGCGACGAGGAGCGAGGAGCCCGGTCGAGACATCGGCTCAGGATAGAGTCGGGGGGCGGTTGTCCAGGCGGGTAACTAGACGAATTTTCCCAATGCGCCGTCCGGGAGACGTCGCGCGGCCCGCAATCCGTAAAATGGGCGCTCGCGCTGGCCGGGGCCCCCGGCAGGCACCCGGAAACCGACTTAGGAGAACCACCGTATGAGCTACGTCATCGCCGAGCCCTGCATCGGCCAGAAGGACAACTCGTGCGTCGAGGTCTGCCCTGTCGACTGCATCCACCCGACGCCTGACGAGCCCGATTACGAC
>CBIHMQ010000230.1:0-3164 GCA_966211075.1 uncultured bacterium | reverse complement strand
TGGCCGTCTTCATCAGCTTCGCCGCGGCGAAGATCGGCACCGTCTCCCAGCTCGGCGTCGGACTCGCGGTGGCGGTGGCGCTCGACGCCACCGTGGTGCGGATCCTGCTGCTGCCGGCGCTGATGCTGCTGATCGGCGAGCGGGTCTGGTGGCTGCCGGACCCGCTGCGGCGCCTGCTGCCGCGAATCAGGCTGCACCCGGCATCGACTTGACAAGGGACAAACGACAGGGGGGTTTGGGATGAGAAGAACGATCTTCATGGTGGTGGCCTTGGCGGCTCTGGGGGCGGTACCGCTGGCCGCCGCCGCGGAACTGAGCAGGGACGACTACGCCGCCCGCGTCGAGCCGATCTGCAAGCGCAACACCGAAGCCAACCAGCGGATCTTCGCGGGGGCCAAGCAGGAGGTTCAGGCGGGGAAGCTGAAGCCCGCCTCGCGTCACTTTTCCAAGGCGGTCACGGCTCTGAACAAGACGATCCGCCAGCTCAAGGCCGTGCCTCGGCCGGTGGCGGACGAAGCCAAGCTCGCCAAGTGGATCGGCTACCTGGAAGTCGAGAGCGCCTACCTGGGCCGGATCGGCAAGGCGCTGGCGCAGGGCAAGAAGGGCAAGGCGCAGACCCTCTCGGTGCGCCTCAACCGCAACTCCAACCTCGCCAACAACTCCGTGCTCGCCTTCGGCTTCGACTACTGCAAGCTCGACCCCGGCCGGTTCAGCTGAGATGCGCCCTCGTCTCGGCATCCTCGCCGCGCTTGCGCTCTGCCTCTGCCTGGTCGCTCCAGCCCAGGGGGAGGTGACGCGCAAGGGCAATCTCCTCGTCGGCTTCGACGGGCAGATGGCTCCGAAGCGCCTCCCGCGCACCGATCCCGTCCCGGTCGCGGTCAGCGTCTCCGGCGACTTCAGAGCGCTGAAGGGCGCGCCGCTACCGCAGCTGCAGACGATCTCGGTGGCGATCAACAGCGCCGGAATCCTCGACGACGCCGGCCTGCCCGCCTGCCGGGTGGAGTCGATCGAGCCGGCCACCGAGGTCGCCGCCCACCGCATCTGCGGGGACGCGATCGTCGGCTCTGGGCACGTCACGCTCGAAGTCCATCTCGACAACCAGACGCCCTTCGAGGTCAACGCGCGCCTCCTCGCTTTCAACGGCCCACAGCGCCATGGTCGCAAGCTGATCCTGGCCCAGGTCTACGCCAAGGACCCGCCCGGCGCCTTCGTGCTGACCTTCAAGCTGCGCGAGCGCCCGGGGCTCTTCGGCACGGTGATGAGCACCTCGCTGCCGGATTCCGCCCGCGGCTGGGCGTACCTCACCCACTTCGACATGACGCTCGACCGCCGGTACCGCTACCGCGGCCGGTCTCACTCCTACGTCTCGGCCGCCTGTGCCGCCCCGGCCGGCTTCCCGGGGGCCGTCTTTCCGTTCGCCTCCGCCCACTACGGCTTCGCTGGCGGGCAGACGTTGAAGACGACGGTGGTCCGCAGCTGCAAGGTGCGGGGATGATTTGACCGCGACGGTCGCCGAAAACCGCTCAAGCCCTTGGTAGCTCAAATACACTGCCGGATGATGGGAGGGACTCTGGGGTGGTGAGATACCGGGGAGCCCTCGCGGGGCTCGTCGCGGTCCTGCTCGGGGCGCTGGTGCTCGGAGTCGTCGGCCTCGGCGTCGAGGACCGCCTCGACCCACTCTCGCTGGAGATCGAGGGCACCTCACCGGCCGAAGGCGAAGCGCTCGTCCGCGAGCACTTCGGCGAGTCCTCGCCCTTCGTCGTCCTGCTCCGGGGTCCCGCCGCGGCGCTCGAACGGCAGGGCCCGCGGCTGGTGCGTGCCCTGCGGCGCGACCGCGAGGCGACCGTTATCTCGCCCTGGGACCGTGGCTCGATCGGGGCGCTGCGCCCCGGCCGCCGCCGGGCACTGGTTCTCGTCGACTACCACCTGCCCCTGCCCGAAGCGATCGCCGAGACCGTGCCGGCGCTGGAACAGACGCTCGAGCGCCGGGTCCACGCCCCGGTCAGCGCCGTCCAGTCCAGCTACGCGACCGTCTCGCGGGCGCTCCAGCGCGAATCGCTCGACGCCACCGAGCGGGCCGAGCTGCTGGCGGCGCCGCTCCTGATCCTCGTCCTCCTGATCGTCTTCCGCTCGGTCGTCGCCGCGGCGATCCCGCTCGCCTTCGGCGCGCTCACCGTCTTCGCCGGTCGCGGTGTGCTGGCGCTGCTCGGCGAGGCGATGACGATCGACGCGCTCTCGCTGGTCGTCTGCACGATGATGGGGCTGGCGCTCGGGGTCGACTACTCGCTGCTGATCGTCTCGCGCTTTCGCGAGGAGCTGGCGGCGGGCCGCGGGGCCTGGGACGCGGCCGCGGCAACGCGGGCCAGCGCCGGCCGCACGACCCTCTTCGCGGGCCTGACCCTGATCGTCGCCCTCGTCTTCTCAGCCTTCCTGCAGCCCGGCTCGCTGCTGCTCTCGCTGGCCACCGCGACCGCCGTCGTGACCGTGATCAGCGTCGTCGTCTCGACCCTGGCGGTGCCGCCGCTGCTGGCCCTGCTCGGCGAGCGGATCAACGCCTTCCCCATCGGCCGCCGCCGGCATCCCCACCGGCGCGCGAGGCTGACGGTCGCCGGCCTCGCCGGGGCGGCTCTCCGCAGCCCGGCCCGCGCCGCGATCCTCGTCGCCGTGCCGCTGGTGCTGCTGGCCTTGCCGGCGCTCGCCTTCACGACCGGCGCGCCCGGCATCGACGAGCTGCCCAGCTCCAACCAGGCGCGCCAGGACGCGGAGACGATCGACGCCGCCGTCGGTCCCGGCTGGGAGGCCCCGTTCGTGCTCGTCGCCGCCACCGAGGAGGGCCCGATCACGTCGCCGGAGAGGCTGAGGATGCTGTCCCGCTGGCAGCGCCGGATCGCCGCCGAGCCCGGCGTTCGGGCGGTCATCGGCCCGGCCCCGATCGCCCGTCGCGCCACTCCCCTGCGCCGCTTGGGGAAATCCCTCGCCAGCGTGGACGGCGGGATGCAAACGGGGCCAGATGGTACGGATTCGTCCTCCGGGCCGGGGCAGCTTTCGGAGTTGGGGCCGGGCCTGCGGCGCGCGGCTGGGGCGGTCGGGATGCTCCGGTCGGGACTGGCGGAAGGGGCGGACGGCAGCGGCCTCCTCGCCGAAGGCTCGGAGCAGGCCGCGGT
>CBIHMQ010000229.1:0-3247 GCA_966211075.1 uncultured bacterium | reverse complement strand
GGCGCCGATCACGATCCCGACCGCGAGGTCGCCGGCAGCCTCGGCGGCCAGCCGGGCCGCGACCATCCCGGCGGTGACGATGCGCTCCGGCCCGACCTCGACGCCCATCCCGGCCAGGCGCTCGGCGTAGTCGGCGGGGGGCTTGCCGGGGTTGTTGGTGACGAAGACCAGCTGCTTGCCGGCGGCGAGCAGCTCACGCAGCGCCTCGGGCGCGCCCGGGACCGGCTCGCGGCCGATCCAGACGACCCCGTCGAGGTCGATCAGAAGTCCATCGAAGTCGTCCGCCAGCGCCACGCAGGGCAGGCTAGTGGCTGGTCTCGATACGGTGCCGGGGAGTGAGTGCCAACGGACAGGTCGTCGTCGCCACCGATCTCACCCGTCGCTACGGCCAGGGCGATGCCGCGGTCGACGCGCTGGCCGGGGTCAGCACCGGCTTCGAGCGCGGTCGCTTCACGGCGATCATGGGCCCCTCGGGCTCCGGCAAGTCGACCCTGATGCACATCCTCGCCGGACTCGACACGCCCACCACGGGCACGGTCGAGCTCGACGGCGTCGACATCACCCACCTCGACGACGGCGAGCTGACCAAGCTGCGCCGCGACAAGCTCGGCTTCGTCTTCCAGTTCTTCAACCTGCTGCCGGTGCTGACCGCCGAGGAGAACATCCTCCTGCCGCTCTCGATCGCCGGCCGCAAGCCGGACCAGGAGTGGCTCGACCGCCTTGTCCAAACCGTCGGCCTCGACGATCGCCGCACCCACCGACCCTCCGAGCTCTCCGGCGGCCAGCAGCAGCGCGTCGCCGTCGCCCGGGCGCTGCTCTCCAAACCGGCGGTGGTCTTCGCCGACGAGCCGACCGGCAACCTCGACTCGAAATCGAGCGCCGAGGTGCTGGAGCTGCTGCGCCAGGCGGTCGACGAGTTCGGCCAGACGGTGATCATGGTCACCCACGACCCCGCCGCGGCGGCGCACGCCGACCGCTTGATCACGCTGCGCGACGGGATGCTCGTTCAGGACGGCGCCCCCGGCTCGGCCGACGACGTGATCGAGCTGATGAAGCAGATTGACTAGCCTCGGCCTCAAGAGCCTCTGGGCTCGCAAGATCCGGGCCCTGACGACCACCTTCGCGGTCGTGATCGGAGTCGCCTTCGTCGCCGGCTCCTACATCCTCACCGACACGATCTTCGCCGCCTTCGACGAAATCTTCAGCGAGTCGCTGAAGGGGACCAGCGTCGTCGTCAGCGCCAAGAACCCCGTCGAACAGGAAAGCGGGGAAGTGCAAACGATCCCGGCCGCGCTGCTGCCACGGATCGACCGCACGCCCGGAGTCAAAGAGGCGGCCGGGGCGATCTTCACCCCGGGCGGCTTCTTCGACTCCGAAAACGAGGCAATCGGGGCCAAGTTCGCGCCCAAGTTCATCTCCTCGGTGCTGCCCGAAGCGCTGCGCTCGGTCGACTACGTCGAGGGCAACCCGCCGCATGGCCCGCGCGAAGCGTCGCTCGACAAGGCGGCGGCCGAAGACTCGGGGCTGGCGCTCGGCGACCGCATCAAGCTGGTCGGACAGGGCGAGACCCGCGTCTTCCGCCTCACCGGGCTGACCCAGCTCGGCAGCGCCTCCTTCGGCGGCGCCAGCATCGCCCAGGTCACCCTGCCGGTCGCCCAGGAACTGACCAACAAGCGCGGCCGCCTCGACCAGATCTCCGTCGCCGCCGACGAGGGCGTCACGCCGGAGACGCTGAAACGCCGGATCGAGCGGAAGATGCCGGCCGACGTCCGGGTCGAGACCGGCAAGGAAAGCGCCGACCGCAGCTCCAACGAAATCCGCGACGCGCTCGGCTTCCTGCAGACTTTCCTGCTCGTCTTCGGCTTCATCGCCCTGTTCGTCGGCGCCTTCCTGATCTTCAACACCTTCTCGATCACCGTCGCCCAGCGGATCTCGGAGTTCGGGATGCTGCGGACGCTGGGCGCCTCGCGGCGCCAGATCCTCTCCTCGGTGCTGGTCGAGGCCGGGGTGATCGGGCTGCTCGGGGCGCTCGCCGGGATCGCCGGCGGCTTCGTGATCGCCGCGGTCCTGAAGGCCCTGCTGAAAGCGTTCGGGGTCGACCTGCCGACCACCGGCCTGGTGCTGGAGTCGCGGACGGTGATCGTGGCACTGCTGGTCGGCATCGTCGTCACCGTCGTCTCCTCGCTGATCCCGGCGCTGCGCTCGACCCGGGTGCCGCCGATCGCGGCGCTGCGGGTCTTCACGGCGCCGCCGAGCCGGCGGCGGCGGCTCCTCAACGCGGCGCTCTCAGTCCTGCTCGGGCTGGTCGGCCTGGCGCTCCTGCTCGGCGGCCTCTTCGGCGGCGGCAGCGCCGGCACCGCGGCCGGGATGATGGGTGGAGGCGCCGTGATCATCGTCCTCGCGGTCTCGCTCTTCAGCCCGCGCCTGGTGCCGCCGCTGGCGGCGATCTCGGGCTGGCCGCTGGAGCGGATCCGCCGCCTGCTCGGTCGCCTCGCCCGCGAGAACGCCCAACGCAACCCCGGCCGCACCGCGGTCACCGCGGCGGCCCTGATGATCGGCCTCGCCCTGGTCACCTTCGTGACCGTCTTCGCGGCCGGCCTGAAGAGCTCGGTCGCCCAGGTCGTCGACGAAAACTTCGCCGGCGGCCTGATCGTCCAGAACACCGACGGCTTCTCGCCGATCCCGGACGGGGTCGCCACCGCCGCCGCCGCGGTCCCCGGCGTGCAGGAAGTCGCGACCAGCCGCACCACCGAAGCGAAGCTGCTCCCGGACGGCGGCGTAACCCGGGTCTCGGCGCCGACCCCGAACGTCGGCGCGATGGTGGACCTCGAATGGAAGGCGGGCGGCCCGGAGACCCTGCGCGGCCTCGCCGACGGCGAAGCGATCGTCGCCGACGACTTCGCCTCCGAACACGACCTGAACGTCGGCGACAGCTTCCAGATGCTGACCCAGAAGGGCGAGCGGCCTCGCTTCACGGTCGCCGGCGAGTTCGACTCGAAGGCGGGGATCTTCGGCAACGTGATCGTCACCCAGCGCGTGATGGCCCGCGACTTCGGCCAGACCCAGGACGTGATCGACTTCGTCAAGACCGCGCCCGACGCCGACGCCGACCAGGTCCAGGCGCTGATCACCAAAGGCGTCGAAGTCGCCTTCCCGACCGCCGAAGTGCTCAACCAGCAAGAACTGAAGGACGAGCGCGAAAAACAGGTCCAGGAACTCGTCAACCTCTTCTACGCGCTGCTGCTGC
>CBIHMQ010000228.1:0-3299 GCA_966211075.1 uncultured bacterium | reverse complement strand
CTACTACCTCTTTGGGGGAGCGGGGTCGTCTTTTGTGTCGCTTTGCGGTACAAAATACGACCGCGCTCCCGATCTTGAGCAGCTCGATGGCGTGGACGGCGATCGCGGCGGCGTCGAGCCGCGTCAGCTCGGCGGCGGTCCAGGCGCAGGCCGCTCGCACCTCGTCGGATATCAGGCCATCACCTCGAGGGTGACGTCCTCGAACTCGAGCTCCAACGGGGCCGGGATGCACTCCGGGTGGAGCAGGTGGGAGAGCAGCTCGACGCCGTCGATCAGCCGCGGTCCCGGCCGCGAGAAGCTGGAGGCGGCATCGACGGCGTAGACCCGGCCGGCGCCGAGACTGCCGAGCCGCTCGCGGCAGGCGATCGCCTGCGCCCGCGAGTCGTCGATGTACCAACCGCAGGGCATCGCCACCACGACGTCGGGTTCCAGCACCTCGAGCCGCCGCCATGTCACCTCGGCCGACTTGAGGCCGGCTGTGCCGAGCAGGTCCTCGCCGCCGGCGAGGGCGATCATTTCCGGGATCCAGTGGCCGCCGACGAAGGGCGGGTCGAGCCACTCGAGGGCGATCACGCGGGGCCGGGTGGTCGTCGTCACCGCGATCCGCACCGCCGCCAGGCGCGCTTCCAGTTCGCGGCAGAGCTCGCGGCCGCGGTCGGGGACGTAGGCGGCGTCGCCGAGCCGGATCGTGTCGGCGAGGACGTCGGCGAGCGTATTCGGGTCCTGCTGGAGGACCCGCGGCCGGCTCGGCAGGCGCGCCGCGACGGTGACGACGTCCTCGTAGGAGACCGCGCAGACGTCGCAGACGGCCTGGGTGACGATCAGGTCCGGCTCCAGCTCGGCCAGCTTCTCCTCGTCGAGGGTGTAGAGGGCACGGCCTTCGGCGACCGTCGCCTTGACGGTGCGGTCGATCTCGCTGGCGCTGAGGCCGGCGGGGATGACGGTCGCGGTCAGGTGCGGCAGCCGCTGGGCCGCCGCCGGCCAGTCGCACTCGTGGGTGACGCCGACGACCTCGTCGCCGAGGCCGAGCGCGAACAGCATATCCGTCGCCGACGGCACCAGACTGGCAATCCGCATCGGTCCAATATGCCACTCAACCGGCCGGGTGGCGAGTCTTTCTCGTGAACTACCGAAAACGTTTCGCCACCCGTCCAGAAAACACCTCGGTTCGCTGCCGCGCGAACCTGCCCCGTCCCGGCCCCTACCCCGGCTCTAGACTTCGCCGCTCGATGGGCACCGCGCAGAGACCCGACCCGACCGAGGCGGTCCGCCACCAGCTGCGGCCGCTGTTCGACCAGATCGTCATCAAGGAGCTCGACCAGGACCGGGTGCGCCGGTCGGGGCTGGTGGTGCCGCCGGGGACGCACGAGCCGCCGCCCCAGCAGGGAATCGTGCTCGCGGTCGGGCCCGGGCTCGACTGGTGGGCGCAGGCCGGGGTCGAGATGCCGGTCGAGCCCGGCGACCACGTCGTCTTCCCCTCCTCGGCTGGGGCCTGGGTCGAGGTCGACGAGGAGCGGCTGCTGGTCTGCCGGGTGACCCAGCTGCTCGGCGTGCTCGAGTCGACGTCGCTGGGCGAGTAGCTCAGGCCGCCGCGCCCGGCGCCAGCCAGGCGTCGCAGACGCAGGCGATGTGGCGGCTGTCGGTCCCGCAGCAGCCGCCGAGCACGCGGACGGCGCCGAGCCGGGGCTTCAGCTCGGCGTAGAGGCGGCCGAGATCCTCGGGGTCGCCGGCGTCGAGCTCATCGGCCCCGTCGAGTTCCGCGTGGCTCTTGCGGGAGGCGTTGGCGCGGACGCCGCCGAGCCGGTCGAGCCAGGGCCCACCGGCCTCCACCGCCGCCGCGAAGTGGGTCGGATGGGCGCAGTTGACCATGAAGCAGAGGGCGGCGCCGGCGGTCTCGGCATCGACCGCTTCGATCGCCTCGCCGAGCGGCTGCCCGCTGGGCAGGCGGCCGTCGGTCTCGACGGTGAAAGCGATCGTCACCGGCATCTCGGCGGCCGCGGCGGCACGAACGATCCCGACCCCCTCGGCGGCGTAAGCCAGCGTGTAGGCGCCGACCATGTCGGCGGCGGTATCGGCGAAGGTCCCGATCTGCTCGGCGTGGTAGCCCTCGGCGGCGTCGGCGCCCATCTCCTCGGCGGGCGCGTAGGCGTCGTCGCGGGGACCGAGGGTGCCGCAGATCGCGACCGGGGTCTCCCGCGTCTCCCACTCGGCGCGGAGCTGCTCGGCGAAGGCGACCGCCTCGCGGTTGACGTCGGCCAGCGCCGCCGGCGAGTAGCCAAGCCGCTCGCCCCAGTCGCGGTTGGTGCGCCAGGTCGGCGTGTCGAGCGCGAAGCCGAGCTTGTGCCGGCGAGCGATCTCCAGGAACGAGCTGTAGTAGCGGCGGAGCGCCTCCACCCCACGCTCGTCGCGCAGCAGCGTGAAGGAGGCAAAGCAGGGCAGGTCGAGTCCCTCGCGGAAGATCATCGTCGTCTCCAGCCCGCCATCGCTGAGGAAGAGGCGGGGCCGCTGGGGGGACGGCAGGCGGGTCGAGTCAGGTCGGGCGGGGCTCATCCTCCAACCGTAGCCGGGGTGCCCTGGCGCTTGAGGTTGAGGAGGCGCTCGTCGGCGGCGCGCATCAGGGACTCGAAGTCGTGGCCGTCGTCGGGGAAGACCGCCCAACCGATCGAGGCGCTGGGCTGGGGCGCGGTCTGGCCGGGTTCCCGGAGGCTGACGGCGGCGCGAATCGACTCGGCCATCTGGCGCGCGCCTTCGCCGTGGGCGCCGGGAGCGATCACGGCGAACTCGTCGCCGCCGATCCGGGCCAGGGTGTCGGTCGAGCGCAGCATTCCCTCGGCGCGGGTGGCGGTGGTGCGCAGCACCGTGTCCCCGATCTGGTGACCGTGCGTGTCGTTGACGCCCTTGAAGTCGTCGAGGTCGATCAGCAGCAGGGCCAGCGGCGAGTCCTCGACGTCGCGCCGGCCCGGGTGGCGGCGGCCCTCCAGCTCGGCGTGGAGGATCGCGTCGAAGACGCGGCGGTTGCCGACGCCGGTGAGCGGGTCGCGGTTGGCGATCTCGCGCTGACGGGCCTCGGCGGCGACGAGCCGGTGCTTGAGGCCGATCATCACCCAGGCGGCGGCGAGGAAGCTGGCAACGAGGGCGAAGTAGCGGGGCGCGAAGGCGTGGTCGATCGCCTCGCTGTCGTAGAGCAGCGGCGCCCCGGCGACCAGGACCAGCTCGATCGAGAGCGGCCAGGCCCAGCGGGCCGGGAAGAAGAAGGCGGCGTAGAGGAGGCGAGTCATGGCGCGCACTCGGACCCGCGG
>CBIHMQ010000227.1:0-3328 GCA_966211075.1 uncultured bacterium | reverse complement strand
GACGACGGCGAGGGAGCGCGGGTCGTCGAGCTGCCGCGCCGTGCCGAGCGCGAGCGCCGCGCGCGCGGCTCGTGAGCAGGATCGCCGTCCTGGCGGGCGGCAGCTCGTTCGAGCGCCAGGTGTCGCTGCGGTCCGGGGCGCGCGTCGAGGACGCGCTCGAGCGGCTCGGTCACGAGGTGATCGCGATCGACGCGGGCCAGGACCTGATCCGCCGCCTGCGCGACGAGCAGCCCGACGCCGCGTTCGTCGCGATGCACGGCCGCGACGGCGAGGACGGCACGATCCAGGAGCTGCTCGAGATCCTCGGCATGCCCTACACCGGCTCAGGCGTCCCCGCCTGCGCGCGGGCGATGGACAAGGTGCTGACCAAGCACCTGCTGAACGAGCACGGCGTTCCGACGCCGGAGTTCTTCGCCTTCAACCAGACGGCCTTCCGCGAGCTGGGCGCGGCCGACGCGCTGCCGGCGATCGAGCAGCGGCTGGCGTTCCCGATCGTCGTCAAGCCGTCGAGCCAGGGCTCCGCGCTCGGGATCAAGTTCGCACGGACCGCCGCCGACGTCCCTGCCGCGCTCGTCGCCGCCTTCTCCTACGACTCGAAGGTCCTGTTGGAGCGTTTCGTCGACGGCCGCGATCTCGCCGTGTCGGTGCTGGACGGGCCCGATGGCCCGATCGCGCTGCCGGTGGTCGAGGCCGTGCCGCGCGATGGCGCGGAGGGCGACTTCTACGACTTCCAAGCTCGCTACGAGATCGGCCGCACCGAGTTCATCTGCCCGGCCGATCTGCCCGACGGCGTCACCGAGCGAGCCCAGGAGCTGGCGCTGCGCACCTACGAGCTGCTCGGCTGCTACGGCTTCGGCCGCGTCGACCTGATGCTCGACGCCGCCGGCGAGCTCTACGTGCTCGAGGCCAACCCGATCCCCGGCCTCACCGAGACCAGCCTGCTCCCCCAGGCCGCCGAGGCGGCCGACATCACCTTCGACGACCTCGTCGCCCGCATCCTCGCCTCAGCGTTCGAGCGACGTCCCTAGCCGAGGCTCGAAGCGGAGGGAATCGTCCCCCGAGAGCGATTCCCAAGCGGAATCGGGGGACGATTCCCTCCGCCCACCACCGCTAGCTGTCCGCCTGGAAGTCCTCCGGCGACACATTCTCCAAGAAGTCCTTGAACTTCTCGACGACCTCCTCGGTGTCCTCGACCTCGTGCTCGAACTCGATCGCCGACTCGGTGATGACCTCGTCTGCGGCGAAGATCGAGGCGCCGGTGCGGACGGCGAGCGCAAGCGCGTCGGAGGGTCGCGAGTCGATCTCCATCTCGCGGCCGTTGAGCTGCAGCGTGATCGAGGCGTAGAAGGTGTTCTCCCGCAGTTCGGTCACCGAGACCTTGGTGCACTCGACGTCGAGTTCGCCGAGCACGTCGCTGATCAGGTCGTGGGTCATCGGCCGCGGGGTGTTGGCCCCCTGCAGCTTCATCAGGATCGCGGCCGCCTCCGGATGGCCGATCCAGATCGGCAGGAACTTGTTCCCGTCGCGCGTCTTGAGCAGCACGATCGGCTGCTTGCCGACCATGTCGAAGCTGACGCCGTAGATCACCATCTCCTGCATGGGCCGCAAGTCTAGACGCGCCGCTCGCCCGGTCCGCCGCAGGCTCGCTAGAATCGCCGGCCCCCGGGCGATTAGCTCAGTCGGTTAGAGCGCGTCTCTGATAAGGACGAGGTCCCTGGTTCGAATCCAGGATCGCCCACTCGGGTTCGTATGACTGCGCCAGGCGGTGTCAGCGGGAGCCTCACGTACGGAGTACGCATCGGCCCCCGCTTCCTTGCCTGGCTTGTCCTACGAACCCGAGTTGCTGACTAAGCAGCACGGATGGTGGCTCGGCGGAGCGCCTGCGCCAGTTCCTCGGCTTCGGCAGCGGATTCGAAGTCCAGCTCGATCCGGACGCCGTCGCCTCTGGGCTTGGCTTTCACCGGGCGGCCGAGCGCGCTGGTGAGCGCCTCCCCGACGGCCGCGACGGCCGCTGCGTGGTCGGGGTGGATCTCGGCCGGCTTGCTCTCGGGGGGGCCGCCGGCCTCCAGCTCGCGGGCGCGGCGCTCGGTCTCGCGGACGGACCAGCCGTTCTCGCGCGCGTTGCGTCCTAGGGTCTTTCGGTCCTCATGGTCCTTGCAGGTGAGGATCGCGCGGCCGTGGGCCTCGCTGAGATCGCCGGTCTCGATCGACTCGAGCACCTCGTCGGGCAGCTCGAGCAGCCGCACCAGGTTCGATACGGCGACGCGGCTCTTGCCGACCCTGCGCCCGACCTCGGCCTTCGACAGCCCGAGGTCGTCGACGAGCATCGAGCAGGCGCGGGCCTCCTCGACAGGGTTGAGGTCGACGCGGGCCATGTTCTCGGCCAACGCCAGGTCGAGACGCTCCCAGTCCTCGGTCTGGCGGACGACGGCGGGGATCGCCTCGAGCTCGGCCAGCCGCGAGGCGCGCAGGCGGCGCTCGCCGGCGATCAGCTCGTACTTACCGCCCGCCAGCGGACGGACGACGACGGGCTGCAGGACCCCGCGCGAGCGGATCGACTCCGAGAGCGCCACCAGCGCCTCCTCGTCGAACTCGCGCCGCGGCTGGCGGGGGTTCGGCTCGATCAGCTCGACCGGCACCTCGCGCAGGCCCGTCTCGTCCGTCGACGTCGGCAAGATGGCGGACAGGCCCCTGCCCATCCCTCGGCGCCCAGCCTTAGGCTCAGGCTCACGGTCAAGCACGTGCTGCTACCTCCTTGGCAAGCTTGAAGTATGCGGCCGATCCGGCGCTCTGGGGAGCATGCCGAACGACCGGCAGCCCATAGCTCGGGGCCTCTCCCACTCTGACGTTGCGCGGGATCACGGTGTCGAAGACGAGATCCGGAAAGTGCTCGCGAACCTCGCGCTCGACGTCCTGGGCGAGGCGGGTCCGTCCGTCGTGCATCGTAAGCACCATGCCCGCAACCGTAAGCCTCGGGTTCAGCTCTCGCTGTATCAACGAGAGCGTGTCGAGCAGCCCGGCGAGGCCCTCGAGGGCGAAATACTCGGTCTGGACGGGCACCAGGACCTGGTCTGCCGCGACGAGCGCGTTCACCGTCAGCGGCCCGAGCGACGGCGGGCAGTCGAGGATCGTGAACAGGAAGCGGTCGCGGACGTCGCCCATCTGCTCGCGCAACCGGGTCTCGGACCCCGTCAGGCGCGGGAGCTCGACCGTCGCGCCGGCAAGGTCGGGGGTGGCGGGGACCGCCCAGAGGTTCTCGAAGGGGGTCTGGCGCGCCGCCTCGGCGATCGTCAGCTCGCCGCTCAGGCAGCCGTACGCGTTCGGCTCG
>CBIHMQ010000226.1:0-3334 GCA_966211075.1 uncultured bacterium | reverse complement strand
GCCATCAGCCGAGCACGTTCGTCACTCGCCAGCGCTTGCCATTCGGCTTTTCCATCTCCAGCCGCAGCTCGCTGGTCGTGCCGACCCGCAGCAGCGAGACGCTGACCGGGAAGACGCCGTCGTGCGAGGGGGCGGGGACGACGTTGAGGACTTTCGCTTTCGGGACCTTGACGCTGGCGGGCAGGCTCGGCGGCCGCTGCAGCAGGGCCTGGGACAGCTGCGGCGTCGTCGTCGCCTCGAAGGCATCCTGGACGGCCGGATTCTCGGCCCCGCCGATCTCATAGCTGACGAAGGCGCCGGCGAACTGGCGGGCGACGGCGACTGCCTTGGGGCCGGCGACCGGGCCGCGCTCGGGTCGCTCCTTCGCGGCCGAGGTCGCGGCACCGGCGGCGGCCGATGAAGAGTCGGAGGAGAGCGTCGCCGCCGCGGCGTCATCGCTCGCGGAAGTCGAATCGGCGCCGGCCTTGGAAGACGACGAGGAGGAAGCGGAGCTCGCGGCAGCGGCCGTCGCGTCGGCCGACGCCGCCTTGCCCGGCTCGGAGGAGATCCCGCCCGAGCCGGCGGCCCCGAAGTCCGGAGCGGCGCCCTTCAGTGTCGGCCCCGGCTTCTCCTCCGGCAGCGCGGCCGCCTTGCCGACCGCCGGTGGCTCGACCACCGCGACCTGAGCCGCCGTGGTGGGCCCGCCGTTGCCGCTGTTTGGCGCTGCCCAGAGCAGCGCCGCGACGCCGGCCCCGGCGGCGAGCAGCACCAGTGCGCCGATGCCGAGCGCCCGCGCCGGGGTGCCCGCCGTCTCGGCCCGGTCCTGCAGCGGCCAGAGCAGCCAGCGGCGGACCGTCCAGCCGAGCGATTCGGCGCCGTGCCGGGTGCCCGTACGGGCCCGATCCTGCGCGGACCAGAGCGCGTCTCCCAACGCGGAAAAACGCGAGCGCTCGCTCGCGTTGATCGCATCGTCCCCGGTTTGCCGCCGCATTCGCATCCTCTTCACCAAAAGCTTATGTCGGATTCTCGCCGCCAACCCTTAAAACCAGCCAAACGGTCGTCGGATCGCAGGCGCGGCAAACGGCGAATCAGGCGGCGGCAGGCGTGGCCGCGCCGGCCTTGGCGAAGGTCAGCTCGCCTTCGGCGGCGTCGACCTCGACGACGTCGCCTTCGACGAACTCGCCCTCGAGGATCTTCAGGGCCAGCTTGTCGACCAGCTGCTTCTGGATCACCCGCTTCAGCGGCCGCGCCCCGTAGGTGGGGTCGTAGCCGAGGTTGCCGAGCAGGGTGCGGGCGCCCTCGCTCATCTCGATCTCGATGCCGCGCTCGCGGACCCGGCCGACCAGCTGCTCGACCTGGAGGTCGACGATCCGGCCGATGTCCTGCTTCGAGAGCCGGTGGAAGATCACCGTGTCGTCGATCCGGTTGAGGAACTCCGGCTTGAAGGTCGCCGCCAGCACCTCTTCGATCCCCTCGCGGATCTTCTCGTCGACCGCCTCGCCGACGATCCGGTCGCTGCCGACGTTGGAGGTCATGATCAGGACCGTGTTGGTGAAGCTGACGGTGCGGCCCTGGCCGTCGGTCAGCCGGCCGTCGTCCATCAGCTGCAGCAGCGTGTTGAAGACGTCGGGGTGGGCCTTCTCGATCTCGTCGAGCAGCACCACCGCGTAGGGGCGCCGCCGCACCGCCTCGGTCAGCTGGCCGCCCTCCTCGTAGCCGACGTAGCCGGGCGGCGCGCCGATCAGCCGCGCCACCGTGTGCTTCTCCATGTACTCGGACATGTCGAGCCGGACGATCGCCTGCTCGGAGTCGAACATGAACTCCGCCAGCGCCTTGGCCAGCTCGGTCTTGCCGACCCCGGTCGGGCCGAGGAAGAGGAAGGAGCCGATCGGCCGGTTCGGGTCGGAGAGGCCGGCCCGCGAGCGCCGCAGTGCGTTGGAGACTGCGGCGATCGCCTCGTCCTGGCCGATCACCCGGTCGTGCAGCCGCTCCTCCATGTGGATCAGCTTCTCGACCTCGCCCTCCATCAGGCGGCTGACCGGGATCCCGGTCCATTTGGCGACCACCTCGGCGATGTCCTCCTCGGTGACTTCGTCGGCCAGCAACACTTCGCCGCCGGCGTGCACCTCTTCCAGCCGCGCTTCCTGCTCGGCGACCTTCGCCTCCAGCTCCGGGATCGTCCCGTAGCGCAGCTTCGCCGCCAGCTCCAGGTCGGTCTCGCGCTCGGCCCGCTCGGCTTCCAGCCGCGCCCCCTCGAGCTGCTCCTTGGCCTCCTTGATCGCCTCGATCGGCTCTTTCTCGTTCTGCCAGCGGGTGCGCAGCTCGGCCGCCTCCTCGCGGAGGTTGGCAAGGTCCTCTTCGAGCGCGGTCAGCCGCGCCTTCGAGGCCTCGTCCGTCTCTTTCTTCAGCGCCGTCTGCTCGATTTCGAGCTGCTGGATGCGCCGCTCGACCTCGTCGATCTCGACCGGCACCGAGTCGATCTCGATCTTCAGCCGCGAGGCCGCCTCGTCGATCAGGTCGATCGCCTTGTCGGGCAGGAAGCGGTCGGCGATGTAGCGCTCCGAGAGCGTCGCCGCGGCGACGATCGCCGAGTCCGCGATCCGCACCCCGTGGTGCTGTTCGTAGCGCTCTTTGAGCCCGCGGAGGATCGCGATCGTGTCGTTCATGTCGGGCTCGCCGACCACGACCGGCTGGAAGCGCCGCTCCAGCGCCGCGTCTTTCTCGATGTGCTTGCGGTACTCGTCCAGCGTGGTCGCCCCGACCGCGCGCAGCTCGCCGCGGGCCAGCATCGGCTTCAGCAGGTTGGCGGCGTCGACCGCGCCTTCGGCGGCGCCGGCGCCGACGATCGTGTGGAGCTCGTCGAGGAAGAGGACGATCTGGCCCTCCGCCTGCTGGACCTCGGAGAGCACCGCTTTCAGCCGCTCCTCGAACTCGCCCCGGTATTTCGAGCCGGCCAGCAGCGAGCCGATGTCGAGCGCGATCACGCGCCGGTCGCGCAGGCTCTCCGGCACGTCGCCGTCGACGATCCGCTGCGCCAGCCCCTCGACGATCGCCGTCTTGCCGACGCCCGGGTCGCCGATCAGCACCGGGTTGTTCTTGGTGCGCCGGGAGAGGACCTGGATCACGCGGCGGATCTCCTCGTCGCGCCCGATCACCGGGTCGAGCTTGCCGGCCTCCGCCTCGGCGGTCAGGTCGCGGCCGAATTTCTCCAGCGCCTGGGCGGTGTCCTCGGCGTTCGGCGAGGTCACCCGGCCCGGCCCCTGCACCGCCTTGATCGCCGGCTCCAGCTCCTCGCCGCCGGGAAGCAGGTCGGAGACCCCGGAGCCGTCCTCGGCCAGGGCCAGCAGCAGGCTGC
>CBIHMQ010000225.1:0-3339 GCA_966211075.1 uncultured bacterium | reverse complement strand
TCGCGATCTTCCGCATCCCGGGCGCCTGGGAGGACGAGGGCTTCAAGATCCTCGAGCGCTACGGCGTCGAGTACTGCGACCGCTCGGTCTCGATGTGGGAGGCCGCCGGCCGCGCCGTCGCCAAGATCCAGGGGGCGCCCGCATGAGCATCCTGTTGAGCCGCGACACCACCTTCATCGTCCAGGGGATCACCGGCCGCGAGGCGGTCAACCTGACCCGCGAGTGCCTCGACTACGGCTCCAAGATCGTCGGTGGCGTCACCCCCGGCCGCAAGGGCCGCGAGGTCCACGGGGTGCCGGTCTTCGACACCGTCGCCCAGGCGGTCGAGCACCACGGCGGTCCGATCGACGGCTCCGTCGTCACCGTCCCCCCCGCCTTCACCAAGGACGCCGTCTTCGAGGCGATCCTCAACGGGATCAAGCTGATCGTCATCGTCACCGAGCGGATCCCGCGCGGCGACGTCGCCCAGATGGTCGAGCTCGCCGACATGAACGGCGCCCGCATCATCGGCCCCAACTGCCTCGGCCTGATCGTCCCGGACGTCTGCAAGATGGGCGGGATCGGCGGCCCGGCGAAAGACGCGGCCAAGGCCTACGCGCCCGGCCCGGTCGGGGTGATGAGCCGCTCGGGCGGGATGACCACCGAGATCTCCTCCTCGCTGACCCAGGCCGGCCTCGGCGTCTCCACCGCCGTCTCGATCGGCGGCGACGCGATCATCGGCTCCACCTACGCCGAGCTGATGCCCTACTTCGAGGCCGACGAGGAGACCAAGGCGATCGTCATCTACACCGAGCCCGGCGGCCGCATGGAGGCCCAGCTGGCCGCCTGGGTCAAGGACAACGACAGCCGCCTTCCGATCGTCGCCTTCATGGCCGGGAAATTCATGGACGACGAGGAGATGAAGGGGATGAGCTTCGGGCACGCCGGCACGATCGTCGAGGGCGCCGAGGACACGGCGACCCAGAAGATCGCCCGCCTCGAAGCCGCTGGCATCCGCGTCGTCGAGCGGATCGACGAGATCCCCGACGCCGTCAAGGAGAAGCTGGGGGTGACCGCCTGATGGCCGAGCAGCTGAACAAGGTCTTCATCGACGTCGAGGTCGACGAGTCAATCGCCACGGACCCCGCCGTCGCCGCCAAGCTCGAGGAAGTCTGCCCCGTCGACATTTACAAGGACGCCGACGGGCGGGTCGAGATCGTCGAGAAGAACCTCGACGAGTGCGTCCTCTGCAAGCTCTGCATCGAAGCGGCGCCGGCCGGCACCGTCCACGTCAAGAAGCTCTACGACGGCACCGAGTTGAGCTAGCCGTTCAGCTCGCCTGCGCGGCTGCTTCGGCGGCGGCGACCAGCAGGCCCCCGCTCTCGACCAGCATCTGCGCTTCTTCGCGCAGGCGGTCCGGGATCACGACCATCCCGCGCAGCTCGTCGAGCAGCGCCTCGTCCCCCTCGATCTCGAGCTCCGGCACCCCGGCGGTGCCGACCACGAAGGCGGCGACGATCGCCGGCGGGGAACCGGTCACGGTCAGGTCGGGACCGTCGATCGTGCCGCGGCCGGCCGTCGAGGCGCCGTTGCTGATCCGCACCCAGCTGGAGACTCCGCCGCTGTGCAGCTGCACGGCGGCGGCGGCCTCGCGGGGCGGCTGGAGGACGACTCGCAGCGCGTTTGCGAGCCAGATCGGGCTGATGTCGGCGACGCTGCCGATGTCGTAGAAGTGCAGCCCCCAGCGGCCCAGCTCCAACATCGCCCCGTCGAGGCCGTGGCCGAGATCGGTCAGCTCGTAGGCGGCGCCGGCGGCGGGCGGGCCGAGCTCGGTGCGGCGGACGATTCCGTCCCCTTCGAGGTCGCGGAGGCGGCGGGTGAGGATGTCGGTGGGTGCGCCACCCACGCCGCGGGCGAGGTCGGAGAAGCGCAGCGGGCCCAGCGAGAGCTCGCGCACGATCAGCATCGACCAGCGCTCGCCAACGCGGTCGAGCGCGGCGGCGACGCTGCAGGCCTGGTCGTACTGGCGGCGTGCCATCGGGCGATTCTAACAACGCCTAACTTTGAATTTCAAAGCGAGTGCTTTGAATTCTGGTACTGTGCCGGCCGATCGTGAACCGGATCGCAGATCTCACCTGGCACCGCCCGAAGCTCGTCCTCGCGGCGGTGGGGCTGTTCGCGGTGCTGTCCCTGGCCTTCGGGCACGACGTCGAGCGCCATCTGAAGGCGGCCGGGTTCACCGACAGCGCCTCCGAGAGCGAGCAGGCGGGCTCGCTGCTGCGCGGCGCGCTCGGCTACGACCCCAACCCCGGCCTGGTCGTCGTCGTCCGCTCCCCGGACGGCGGCAAGCTCGACCTCGCAGACGCCGGGTTCCGCCGCGAGGTCGGCGCGCTCAACACCGAGATGGCCGGGGCCAAATACGTCGGGCGCGTCGTCAACCCGCTCACCGACCGCCGCGCCGCGACGACCCTGATCGCCCGCGACGGCGAGTCCCTCGCCCTGGCCGTCAATCTCTCGACGGCGGACATCCAGGACGCCGGCGGCTACGCGGCGGAGGCGGTCGACGAAGCGATTGCCGACACCCCGCTCGATGTCGCCATGGGCGGCTACGCGGCCGGCTTCAACGAGACCAACGACCAGACCCGCAAGGACCTCACCAAGGCGGAGCTGATCGCCTTCCCGCTGCTCGCCCTGCTGCTGCTGTTCGTCTTCCGGGGGGTGATCGCGGCGGCGATCCCGCTGCTGCTCGGGGTGATCTCGATCGTCGGCACGCTGCTGGTGCTGCGGGTGATGTCGGGCTTCGTCGACACCTCGCTGTTCGCGCTCAACATCGCCACGGGGTTGAGCCTCGGCCTCGCCGTCGACTACGCGCTGCTGCTCGTCTCCAGGTACCGCGAGGAGGCCGAGCGGGACGGCCACACCCGCGAGGCGCACCGCCGCACCGTCAGCGCGGCCGGGCGCACCGTCGTCTTCTCCGGCCTCACCGTCGCCGCGGCGATGGCGGCCCTGATCGTGATGCCGCAGCGCTTCCTCTACTCGATGGCGGTGGCGGGAGCCTCGGTGGCGGTCCTCTCGGTGGTGATGGCGATCCTCGTCGTCCCCGCCATGCTGGCCCTGCTCGGGCCGAAGATCGACGCCCTCTCGACCCGCCGCGGCCCGGCTGTCTCCGACGCCTCCGACGGCTGGTACAGGCTGGCCCGCGGGGTGATGCGGCGCCCGGTCGCGGTCGCCCTGGCCAGCGCCGGCCTCTTGCTGGCAGCCGCCTCGCCGCTGCTCTGGACGACCCTGACCGGCCCCAGCGCCGAAGCCGTGCCGCCCGGCCAGCCCTCCTACGACGCCTATCGCTACCTCGACGCGCAC
>CBIHMQ010000224.1:0-3360 GCA_966211075.1 uncultured bacterium | reverse complement strand
GGCGGCGACAACTGGGACAAAGCGATCGTCGAGTGGCTGGTCGCCGAGTTCAAACGCGACCAGGGCGTCGACCTCGCGGCCGACAAGAACTCGCTGCAGCGCCTCTACGAGGCGGCGGAGAAAGCGAAGATCGAGCTCTCCTCGACGCAGGAGACGCAGATCAACCTGCCCTTCATCACCGCCGTCGAGGGGCAGCCCAAGCACCTCGATTTGAAGCTGACCCGCTCGAAGCTGAACGAGCTGACCGGCGACCTGCTTGACCGCGTCGTCGGGCCGGTCAAACAGGCGCTCAAGGATGCCGACGCGACGATCGACCACGTCGTCCTGGTCGGCGGCATGACCCGCAACCCCGCCGTGCGCGAGAAGGTCAAGGAGCTGACCGGCAAGGACCCGCACCAGGGCGTCAACCCGGACGAGGTCGTCGCCGTCGGCGCCGCGATCCAGGCCGGCGTGCTGGCCGGCGACGTCAAGGACGTGCTGCTGCTCGACGTCACCCCGCTGACCCTCGGCATCGAGACCAAAGGCGGCGTGATGACGAAGCTGATCGAGCGCAACACGACGATCCCGACCAAGAAGTCGGAGGTCTTCTCGACCGCCGAGGACAACCAGCCCTCGGTCGAGATCCACGTCCTCCAGGGCGAGCGCGAGATGGCCAGCGGCAACAAGAGCCTCGGCAAATTCCAGCTCACCGGGATCCCGCCGGCGCCGCGCGGCATGCCGCAGATCGAGGTCACCTTCGACATCGACGCCAACGGGATCATCCATGTGACCGCGACCGACAAAGGCACCGGCAAAGAGCAGAAGATCGAGATCAAATCCGGCTCCGGCCTCTCCGACGAGGAAATCCAGAGCATGGTCTCCGACGCCGAGTCGCACGCCGAGGAGGACGCCAAGCAGCGCGAGCTGGCCGAGACCCGCAACATCGCCGAGAACGCCGCCTACCAGTCCGAGAAAGCGCTGGAGGAGGCGGGCGACAAAGTCGACGACGGCTCCAAGGAGGAGGTGCGCGCCGCGATCAAGGAGGTGCGCGAGTCGCTCGACGCGGGCAGCGCCGAGGAGGTCAAAGCGAAGACCGAGGCGCTCAACGCGGCGATGACGAAGGTCTCCGAGCAGCTCTACGCGGCGGCGCAGGCCGAGCAGACGCCTGACGGGGCGAGCGCCGAGGGTGACGCGACCGCTGACGACGATGAGGAAGTCGTCGACGCCGAAGTGGTCGACGAGGGCGACGGCAAGTGAGGGCTGACGAGGAGTTCACCGAGCGCCCGCCCGCGGGTCCTGCCTCCGACAGTGACTCTCCCGCTCTGCGGGAGAGCTCACCATCGGAGTCACCCGCGGGTGAGGCGGTCGACAAGGACCTCGACGCGCTCCTTGCGGATACGAGTCGGGAGCGCGACGAGTACCTGGATCTCGCCAAGCGGACGAAGGCCGACTTCGAGAACTTCCGCAAGCGCATGGCCGGCGAGGTGCAGGCCGCGAGTTTGCGGGGCAAGAGTGAGGTTGTCCGGGAGGTGGTGCCGGTGCTCGACGATCTCGAGCGGGCGATCGAGGCGGAGGGGCTCGATCCCGAGGGGGACTCGGAGGACGCTCTGGCTCATGGCGTCCTCCTGGTCTTCCGCGGCCTGCGCGAGGCGCTCTCGCGGGCCGGGGTCGAGGCACTCGATCCCAAGGGAGAGAAGTTCGATCCGACCGCCCACGAGGCGCTCTCGACTCTGAAGGTCGAGGGGGCCGAGAGCGGCACCGTCGTTGAGGTGATGCAGAAGGGCTACCGGCTCGGCGAGCAGCTGGTCCGGCCGGCCCGGGTGGTCGTTAGCGAGTAGGAGAACGATTGGCTGACGAGCTGTACAAGACGCTCGGCGTCTCCAAGAAGGCGACCGACGAGGAGATCAAGAAGGCGTACCGGAAACTGGCCCGGAAATATCACCCTGACCGCAATCAGGGGGACGAGAAGGCCGAGGAAAAATTCAAGGAGATCTCCGCCGCCTACGACGTCCTCTCCGACTCCGAGAAGCGCAAGGAGTACGACGAGGGCGGCCAGTTCGCGAGCTTCGGCGGGCCCGGCGGCCCCTTCCCGGGCGGCGGCAACCCGTTCGGTGGGGGCGGCGCCGGTGGCGCCGGTTTTGGCGATCTCGGCGACATGCTCTCCGGGCTCTTCAACCGCGGCGGCGGCCGGGCCCAGACCCAGCAGGTGCGCGGCCGCGACCTCGAGACCGAAGTCCAGCTCGGCTTCGACCAGGCGATCGCCGGGGCCCAGATCAGCGTCACCGTTCCCAAGGCCGGGCGCTGCCCGACCTGCCACGGCAGCGGTGCCAAACCGGGCACCGGACCGGTCACCTGCCCGCGCTGCGAAGGGCGCGGCATCGACGCCCAGAGTCAGGGCTTCTTCTCGATCAGCCAGCCCTGCCCGCAGTGCGGCGGCGCCGGCCAGATCATCGAGGACCCCTGCCCCACCTGCGGCGGCTCCGGCCTCACCCAGCAGACCAAGCGCTACAAGGTCAACATCCCCGCCGGGGTCAAGGACGGGGCCCGGATCCGGCTCGCCGGCAAGGGCGAGGCGGGGCCGCACGGCGGTCCGCCCGGCGACCTCTACGTGACCACCCGGGTCAAGCCGTCGCCGGTCTTCGCCCGGCTCGACGACGGCAACCTCGAGGTGACGGTGCCGATCACGATCCCGGAGGCGCTGCGCGGCGGCACGATCGAGGTGCCGACCCTGAACGGGACCAAGAAGATCAAGGTGGCGCCGGGGACCAAGCACGGCTCGGTCCAGCGCCTGCGCGGCGAGGGCCCGCCGCGGCCGAAAGGCAAGGGCAACGGCGACATCCGCTACCGGCTCGAGATCGAGGTCCCGAAGGAGCTCAACGAGGAGCAGCGGGAGGCGGCCGAGAAGCTGGCCGAGGCCTTCAACGGCACCGACCCGCGAGCCGAGCTGCTGCGCAAGGCGGGAGCGTGATGACGGCGGAACGGCGGCGCGTGGAAGTCTCAATCGACGACCGCCGGGGCGTCTTCATGATCTCCGTCGCCGCCGAGCTGGCCGAGATGCACCCCCAGACGCTGCGCATGTACGAGGCGCGCGGGCTCATCGAGCCCAAGCGCTCGCCGAAGGGCACGCGGCTGTACTCGCAGGCCGACGTCGAGAAGCTCCGGCGCATCCAGGAGATGACGAACGACCTCGGGCTGAACCTCGCCGGGGTCGAGCGCGTGCTCGCCCTCGAGGAGGAGCTCGAGCGCACCACGCGCCGCCTGGAGGCGCTCGAGGAGCGCAGCCGGCAGATGCGCGAGGAGCTCGAGGCGGAGGTCGCCCGTGCCCGCGTGGCGCTGCGCGGCGAGCTCGTGCCCTACCGCCGCGGCGACGTCGTCCCGGCG
>CBIHMQ010000223.1:0-3405 GCA_966211075.1 uncultured bacterium | reverse complement strand
GGTCGCGCCGGCGAGCGCACCGGCGGTGACGCCTGCCTCCTGCCCGAGCTTCACGGTCCTCCACAACGACCGGATCGGCCCCGCCTCGCTGCCCGCCGGCAGCTACTCGATCGCGCTCGACGCCAGCTCGGGGCTGACCTGCGCGGCAGCCTCGAAGCTGTTCGCCCGCTTCCTCGAGGACTACGACGGCGTCCTGCCGAAACCGTGGCGGGTCGTCGCCGAAGGCAGCGGCAAGGCCAGCTTCGAACAGGGCGCCCGCGGCGGCTTCGCGGTCGCCCGCACCGGCCCCGCCAAGGGCGGCAAAGGCGGCGGAGGAGAAGGCGGCTACACCCCGCTCGGCGGCCTCTGCCCCGGCTCCTTCACGGTCAACGCCAACGCGATGGTCGGCCCGCTGCTCTTCCCGAAGGGCAGCTACCTGCTCTACATCCCGGCCGGCTCCGGGATCAGCTGCAACCGCGCCTCGGTCCTCTTCACCCGCTTCCTCGCCCAGCCCCAGGGACGCCTACCCTTCCCCTGGCGCCTGACCAACCAGACGGCGACCTTCTTCAAGCCGGAGAACCCGACCCGCTCCGCTTTCCGGGTCGAGCCGATCGCCGGCGCCGGCCCCGCCTAGGAGGGATTGGCGAAACCCGGGTGCGCGGGCCGCCGCCGGACGCATGCGGGGGTTTCGCCAATCCCTCCTAGACCGCCACCGCCTACTTCTTCTTGCGGCGTTCGAGCACTTCGCCGAAGGCGCGCTCGATCTCGGCGGTGAGGGAGAGTCGGAAGCTGGCGTTCATCGCCTCGACCGCGAGCGGGCGCAGGCGCTCGATCGCGGCGGTGATCTCGGCCCACGCCTCTTCGGGGCGGCCAGCCTCGTCGAAGGGCTTCCAGAGTTCGTCGACGAAGAGGCTGACGAAGGTGCGGGCGCCGGACTGGGAGTTGCGGCCGAGCTTTTCGATCGCCGCCAGCGCCGCCGGCAGCGGGATGCCCATCCCCAGCACCTCCTCGGCGGCGCGCAGCAGGGCCGGGCTGGGCGCTTCGTAGTTGTCGTCGGGGAGGGCGACCAGGAAGCCGAGCTTCTGGGCTTTCTCGAGCAGCCGGTCGTCGTCGACGCCGAACCGCTCGACCAGCTCCTCGCGGCTGAGGACTTCCGGCGACTCGGGGTCGATCGGCGCCGTCACCGCCTGGCGGAGGCCGACGAAGCGGTCGGCGTCGGCGCCGTGCTCGCCGATCAGCCGGGAGATCGCGCTGAGCTTGAAGCCCTCCGCCTGCATCTCCTGGATCAGCCGCAGCCGGGCGACGTGTTCGGGGCCGTAGTAGCCGGTGCGGGCGCGCACCTCGGGGGGCGGCAGCAGACCGCGCGACTGGTGGTTGCGGATGTTCCGCACCGACATCCCGGTCTCGTAGGCGAGCTGCTCGACGGTGAGGGTCGCCTCCTCGGCCGGGCCCGGCGCCGCCGCTGATTCGTCGTTGCTGGCCACGCGAGAATTCTACCTGGCTGAATGTAACCTCGTTTGAGGTAACATCGTATGAGGTAAGGACAGCTCATCCCCCGACCTCCGGAAGGACTTCAAGATGCTGCGCCTCGAAACCCTCCTCCCCACGGCCGCGCAGGCCGCTCAGGCAGCCCCGCCCGCCGGCGGCGCCGAGCCGGTCCAGATCGCGATCGCCACCACCGCCGCCGCGCTTCTGACCGGCGCCCTCCTCTACCTCGGCCTCGGCCATCGCAGCGGCCGCACCGAGGTGCTGGGCCGGCTCGCCGCCCACGCCGAACGCAGCTCCGGCCTGCCCGGCTGGGCCGCGCTGCCCGCCTCGATCGCCACCGTCTCGCTGCTGGTGGCCCTGTTCGGGATGTACTGGGACATCTCCCTGCACATCGACAACGGCCGCGACGCCGGACCGCTCGCCAACCCCGCCCACTACTTCATCCTCACCGGCCTGTTCGGGATCTTCACCGCCGGCTTCATCGCCATGGTGCTGCCGACCGAGCGGCCCAGCCGGGCCGCGATCCGGCTCGGGCCCAGCTGGTGGGCGCCGCTCGGCGGCGTCCTGATCGCCGTCTGCGGGGCCTTCTCGCTGATCGGGTTCCCGCTCGACGACGTCTGGCACCGGATCTTCGGCCAGGACGTCACCCTCTGGGGACCGACCCACCTGATGCTGATCGGCGGCGCCGCGATGACCCTGATCGGGATCGCCGTGCTCAGCGTCGAGGGCCTGCGCGCCAACGCGGCCGCCGGGCGACCGCGACAGGAGACCGGCTTCACCAGGGGCATGCGCGCGGTCGCTCTGACCGGCGGCCTGATGCTCGGACTCTCCACCTTCCAGGCCGAGTTCGACTTCGGCGTCCCCCAGTTCCAGCTCGTCTTCGAGCCGCTGATGCTGATGCTCGCCGCCAGCCTCGGCCTGGTCCTGGCCCGGATCTACGGCGGGCCCGGCGCCGCCCTCGGCGCCGTCGCCTTCTTCGTCGTCCTGCGCGGCGCCCTGGCCCTGGCGATCGGGCCGGTGCTGGGCCAGACCACCCCCCACTTCCCGCTCTACATCGTCGAGGCGCTGGTGGTCGAGGCGATCGCGCTGCGGATCTCCAGCAGCGACGAACCGCTCCGCTTCGGGCTCTGGGCCGGGTTCGGGATCGGCACCGTCGGGCTCGCCGCCGAGTGGGCCTGGTCGCACATCTGGATGCCGATCGCCTGGTCGGCGGCGCTGTTCCCAGAGGGCGCCGTCATCGGCTTCCTGGCGGCGATGGCCGGGGCGCTGCTCGGCGCCTGGGCCGGCGCCCGGCTCTCGCTCGACCAGGGGGTGCGGCGGCCGCGCCTGCGCCAGGCGGCACTGGTCGCCGCGGCGACGCTGACCGCCCTGGTCGTCTTCGGCCTCTACACCGTCCCCGACACCGGCGTCAGCGCCCAGGTGGCGTTGCGCGACGCCCCGGGAGCCGACGGTCGCAAGGTCGCGACGGTGGTCGTCGACCCGCCGGACGCCGCCGCCGACGCCGAGTGGTTCGACGTCACCTCGTGGCAGGGCGGTGGCCTGGTCGTCGGGCCGCTGCGCGAGATCGGCCCCGGGCGCTACCGCAGCACCGAGCCGATCCCCGTCGACGGCAACTGGAAGTCGATGATCCGCCTCCACGCCGGCAACTCGCTGACGGCGCTGCCGATCTACCTGCCCCGCGACGAGGCCATCCCGGTCGGCGAAGTGCCGGCGCCGGCCCGCTTCGAGCGCGCCTTCGAGGACGAGCACCAGCTGCTGCAGCGCGAGCAGAAGGGCGGCAGCACGCTGCTCGAGATCCTTGCCTACTCGACCGTGGCGGCGATCGCCTTGGCGCTACTGGCGCTGCTGGCCTGGGGCCTGCACCGGCTCTCCTTCGGGGCCCGGCCGCGGAGGCGGCCGGCTCGCCGGGGGACTAGCGCCGGCGCCAGCGCCGCATCC
>CBIHMQ010000222.1:0-3428 GCA_966211075.1 uncultured bacterium | reverse complement strand
GGGCGAAGTAGGAGTCCGAGTAGTGGGCCGAGCGGAGTTTCTCGACCGGGAGGCGGAAGGTCTCGGCGGGGAGCCGCCCGCGCGCCGGCATCGGCGCGGCGCCCTCGCTCAGGGCGCGCCCTCCATCTCGTACTCGCGGAGGAAGCCCTCGAAGAGGCGGCGGTGAGCCTGCTCGTCGCGGAGGATCGCGATCACCATGTCCTGGGTGACCGGGTCGACCTGGTCGGTCTCCTCGACGATCCGCGTGTAGTGCTCGATCGCGCCGGTCTCGGCTTTGATGACGCCGCGGATCACGTGGATCACGTCGGTCTGCTCCTCGGGTGGCTGCAGGAAGCTCTGCTCGGCCCGGAACTCGAGCGACCCGGGGACGACGCCGTAGAGCTCCTTGATCCGGTCGGCGAACTGCTGGGCGTGGCCGAGCTCCTCTTCGACGTCTTTCGCCAGCGACTCCTTGATCTCCTGGGCGCGGACCCCGTCGAGGTTGACCGAGGCGGCGATGTAGCTCATCACCGTCTCCATCTCCATCCAGTAGGCCTTGGTCAGCAGCGCGACCACGTCGTCGCGGGTGCCCGAGGCATCGCCGTCGAGGATTCCCTTGCTGAGGCTGCTCATCTCCATCGCGATCTCTCTCCCGGGGGTCGGTTGCGGTGCGCCTTGCAGCTACCCGCCGCCGCGCCGGGCGAATCCGCCCGAGCGGCCGGCCGGCTAGGGTCCCCTCCCGTGGAGACGATCGACGCGCTGATCGAGAACAACGAGCGCTTCGCCTACTCGCTGGCGGAGCGGCACCTCGACGTGCGGCCCAGCAAGCAGCTGGCGATCGTCACCTGCATGGACTCGCGGCTGGACGTCTTCGCGGCGCTCGGGCTCGGCGACGGCGAGGCGCACGTGCTGCGCAACGCCGGCGGCATCATCACCGACGACGTGATCCGCTCGCTGGCGATCTCCCAGCGGAAACTCGGCACCCGCGAGGTGATGCTGATCCACCACACCGACTGCGGCATGCAGACGATCACCGACGACGGTTTCCGGGCCGAGCTGCAGGAGGCGACCGGGACCGCCCCGGCCTTCGCGATCGAGTCCTTCAAAGACGTCGACTCCGACGTGCGGCAGTCGATCCTGCGGGTTCGCCGCTCCGAGTTCCTGCTGCACCGCGACGCGGTGCGCGGCTTCGTCTACGACGTCGACACGCACCGCCTCCGCGAGATCCGCGCCGACTGACTGCGGTCGTCGTTTGGTCCGCTATGCGACCGAAATGACGACCGCGCCCCTTACGCCATCGACCGCGCGATCACGACCCGCTGGATCTCGTTGGTGCCCTCGTAGATCTGGGTGATCTTGGCGTCGCGCATCATCCGCTCGACCGGGTACTCGTTGACGTAGCCGTAGCCGCCCAGCACCTGGATCGCCTCGACGGTCACCTTCATCGCGTTGTCGGAGGCGAACAGCTTCGCCATCGAGGTCCACTTGCCGAGGTCGGCGGGACGCTCGGCGAGGTCGGCCCGCGAGCAGGCCTTGTAGAGGAGCTCGCGGGCGGCGGCGGTGCCGGTCTCCATGTCGGCGAGCTTGAACTGGATCCCCTGCAGGTTGTTGATCGGCTTGCCGAAGGCGATCCGCTCCTTGGCGTACTGGTTGGCGTAGTCGGTCGCGCCCTGGGCGATCCCGACCGCCTGGGCGGCGGCGCCGAGGCGGGTGCGCTCAAGGGTGCCGAGGGCGACGCTGAGGCCCTTGCCCTCGGTCCCGACCAGGTTCGCGTGCGGGACGCGGAGGTCGGTGAAGGACGGGTTGCCGGTCGGCGAGCCCTTGATCCCAAGCTTGTGCTCGAGCTGGCCCGGGTCGAAGCCCTCGCGCTCTTTCTCGACCACGAAGGCGCTGATCCGCTTGTTCTCGCGGTCGGTGACGGCGAAGACCACGTAGAAGTCGGCGACGCCGGCGTTGGTGATCCAGTTCTTCTGGCCGTTGATGACCCACTCGTCGCCGTCGCGGACGGCGGTGGTGCGCATCGCCGCCGGGTCGCTGCCGGCCTCGGGCTCCGAGAGCGCGAAGGCGGGTGACCACTCGCCGGTCGCGCAGCGGGGCAGGAAGCGCTCTTTCAGCTCGTCGGAGCCGAACAGCTGGATCGGCAGGGTGCCGAGCTCCTGGATCATCAGGATCAGGGCCGAGCTGGCGCAGACCTTGGCGATCTCCTCGACCGCCATCTGCAGGACGAGCGTCCCGGTGCCGGTGCCGCCGAAGCGCTCGGCGAAGGGAAGGCCGAGGATGTCGTGCTCGGCGAGCATCTTGCGGACGTCCCACGGGTATTCCGATTTGCGGTCGATGTCGCCGGCGCGGGGGGCGATCTCGTTCTGCGCCAGCTGGCGCACCATGTCGCGCAGGTCGCGCGACTCCTGAGGCACTTCGTAAGTGTTGGTCACGGCGCGGCAGTCTAGGCTGCCCGCCGTGACCATCGTCGCCCCCTACGGCGCCTGGCGCTCGCCGATCGACGCGGAGACGGTGGCGCGGGCCGGCCGCCGGCTCGGCGCCGCCGCGATCGCCGCCGACGGCGCCGTCTGGTGGGCCGAAGGGCGGCCCTCCGAACAGGGGCGGACGGTGCTGATGCGGCGGCCGCCGGGCGAGCCCCTCGAAGAGGTGACGCCGGAGGGGACAAACGTCCGCACCCGCGTCCACGAGTACGGCGGCGGCGCCTGGACGCTGGCCGCGCCGGACCTCGTCCTCTTCGTCGATTTCGCCGACCAGCGCCTCTACCCCCAGCACCTCGCCGGCCCGCCGGCGCCGCTGACGCCGGAGCCGCCGGCGCCAGGCGCCTGGCGCTACGCCGACGCCAGCGTCAGCGCCGACGGCGCCACCGTCTTCTGCGTGCGCGAAATCCACGGCGGGGGCGAAGCCGAGAACCAGATCGTCGGCATTCCCCTCGACGGCTCCGCCGACCCGCGGCCGCTCGCCAGGGGCCGCGACTTCTACTCCTTCCCCCGTCCCAGCCCGGACGGGCGCTGGCTCGCCTGGACGTGCTGGGACCACCCGAACATGCCCTGGGACGGGACCGAGCTGTGGCTGGCGCCGCTCGGCGGCCCGGGCGAGGCGCGGAGGATCGCCGGCGGGGCCGAGGAGTCGATCTTCCAGCCCGGGTGGGACCGCGAGGGTCGGCTGCACTTCGTCTCCGACCGCGACGGCTGGTGGAACCTCTACCGGCTCGACGGCGACGCCGGCGCGGACGAGCCGTCGCTTACTCAGCTGACCGCCGAGGAGGCCGACCTAGCCCACCCGCAGTGGCTGTTCGGCGGCGCCACCTACGGGTTCCTCGCCGACGGCGGGATCGCCTGCGTGCGGACCGAGGGCGGCGTCGAACGGCTCGCCCTGCTCGAGCCCGGCGCCGAGCGGACCCGCGACCTCGGCCTCCCCTACAGCGACTTCGGATTCCCGGTGATCTCCAC
>CBIHMQ010000221.1:0-3477 GCA_966211075.1 uncultured bacterium | reverse complement strand
CGGCCCTCCCGACCGCAAAGCGGCCAACTGGCGCGGCTGGGGCATCGGCGTCCTCGTCGCCCTGGTCCTGATCGTCGCCCTGCAGAACTCGCAGGAGGTCAGCGTCGACGTCCTCTTCCTCAACGTCAACGCCCCGCTGATCGTGATCCTCCTCGTCGCTGTCGCCGTCGGCGCCCTGATCGGCTACCTGGCGCCGGTGGTGCGGCGCCACCGGCGCGACGAGCGCCGCGCGAACAGCGCAAAGTAGGGGGCTCCTCTCCGGCCGGCGGGGGAGGTTTGCCCGAGCGCGGCGCCTTAGCGCCCCTATGGGGGCCGAAAGTGACCGCGTTCGCTCGGGCGCGGCATGGGAGCTGCAGCGCCGGCAGTACGGGGTCGTCACCCACGCGCAGCTGCTCGGGCTTGGGTTCAGCCCAACGGCGATCCGGCACCGCCTGGGGAACGGGCGGCTGCACCGGTTGCACCGCGGCGTCTACGCGGTCGGGCGGCCGGAGGTCGGGCGGCGGGGGCTCTGGCTCGCCGCGGTTCTCGCCTGCGGGCCGCAGGCGCTGCTCAGCCACGGGAGCGCGGCGGCGCTCTGGGGAATCCAGAAGCCGGGCGCGGGACCGATCGAGGTCGTCGTGCCCCCCCGCGGCCGGCGGCGGCAACCGCGCGTCCGGGTGCGGCGGCGGGTCGATCCGGCAGCGACAGAACCGGCGCGGTGGTCGCCTTCGTACGCGTGCGCCGGCGCGGCGGCGCCGACCGTCCTGCGGGTGGACGAGTCCCGCACCCGGAAGCTCCGCGGGACCCCTCGCACCGATACCCGGCGCTGGTCCTATCGCTGGGCGGCGGAGGGTATTCCCGTAACGGGCCCGATCGCGACCCTGACCGACCTCGCGGCCTCGGCGCCGACGGCGGCGGTCGAAGCGGCGGTCAACGAGGCAGACCACTGGAACCTGGTCGATCCCGAGTCCCTGCGGGTCGGCCTCGATTTCCTGCCCCGGCGGCCGGGTGCGAAGCGGTTGCGGACCCTCCTCGACAGAGCCACCCACGTCCTCACCTCCACCCAGCTGGAGCGCGGTCTCCTCCCGATCGTCGAGGAGGTGGGTCTGCCACTTCCGGAAGCGCAGCGACAGCTGGGGGCTCATCGGGTCGACTTCCTCTGGCCGCGCCTGGGGCTCGTCGTCGAGACGGACAGCCTGAAATACCACCGGACCGCCTTCAAGCAGGACGCCGACAAGCGCCGCGACAACGCGAACATGCGGCGGGGGCTGACGACCCTCCGCTTCACCCACGGCCAAATCAGCTTCGAGCAGGAGTACGTGCGGGCCGAGTTGACGGCCACGGCGGCGGTGCTCGTCGGTCAGCGCGGTCAAAAAGCGCCCCTGGAGGAGCCTTAAGTGACCGCGTTCGGCGGAGGGGCGCGCTCAGACGCCCTGGCCGTGGCGGCCCTCGCCGGCGGCGAACTTCGCGGCGCCTTCCATGGCGGTCGCGAGGGTCTCGCGGCCGAGGCGACGCTCTAGGTCGAGGCCCTGTTCGAGGGGGAGGCCGAAGCCCTCGATCGCGGCGCGGCGATCGGCGAGCATCGCCTCCTGGGGGAAGGAGGCGAGGCGCTCGGCGAGCTCGAGGGCGCGGTCGAGGTGGGCCCCGGGCTCGGTCATCTCGTTGACGAGGCCGATCCGGAGGGCCTCGTCGGCCTCGACCGGGCGACCGGTGAGGATCAGCTCCAGGGCGCGGCCCATCCCGATCGTGCGGGGCAGGCGCTGGGTGCCGCCGTCGACGAGGGGCACGCCCCAGCGGCGCTCGAAGCAACCGAAGGTCGACTGCGGCGTGGCGATGCGGAGGTCGCACCAGAGGGCCAGCTCGATGCCGCCGGCGACGCACCAGCCGTCGACGGCGGCGATCGTCGGCTTGCTCGGGGTGAGGCGGGTGAAGCCCATCGGGCCGGACGGGTCATCGACGTCGAGGCCGGCGGATTTGAGGTCGAAGCCGGCGCAGAAGGCCTTCCCCCCGGCGCCGGTGAGGACGAGGACGCGGGCGTCGCCGTCGGCCTCGAAGCTCCGCAGCCCCTCGCGCAGCTGCGCGGCGGTGGCCATGTCGACCGCATTGCGATGGGCGGGGCGGTCGATCGTCAGTACGGCCGCGGCCTTAATTCGCTCGTAGCGGACCTCCTCGCTCACCGGGCCATCCTTCCATAGCGACGAACCGCCTTACCGGTTCAATCTCGTGCACGAAAAATCACTGATTAACATGCCGGCCTCAAGATGGTGGAGAACCTGTACCAATCGAGGCTGCCGGGACGCTCGGCCGGAACGCTGGGGCGGCTCGCCGGGCTGGGGCCCGGGGAAGCGGACCGGGGCGAAAAGGCGCTCTGGCTGTCCGGCGGTGGCTACCGGGCGGCGCTCTTCCACCTCGGGGCGCTGACGCGGCTCAACGAGCTCGGGCTGCTGGGGCAGATCGACACCGTCGGCGCCGTTGCCGGCGGCAGCATCATGGCGGCACTGGTGGCCACCCGGGTCAGCTGGCCGCTGCGGGGGGCCTACCGCGACTGGCCCGAGCAGGTGGCGGAGCCGATGCGGGCGATCGCGCGGCGCAACGCCCGCGCTCGCGCCTTTCTGCGCAAGCCGCTGGCGTCGCCCGGCGCCGACGCGGCGCTCGAGGAGCGCTACGCGCGCGAGCTGCTCGATTCGCTCGGCGGCGAGCCGGAGCGGGGGCCGCGCTTCGTCTTCGGCGCCGCCGGCCTGACCCTGGCCGGGCTGGTCCACGCGCAGGCCAACCGGGTCGAGTGGGACCTTGCCGCGGCCCAAGCGCCGGGCTACGCGCCGGAGCTGGTCAGCGACGTGATCGCCGCGGTCCGCACCGACCTCGACGCCTTCGGCGTCGCCGAGCAGGCGGTGCTGGAGAACCACGGCTACCTGCTCGCCGATGCGGCGGCGCGGCGGCGCGGGCTGACGAGGCGGCGGGGGATCGAGACCGCCCCGCCGCAGCCGCCCCATCCGCGCTGGATGGACGAAGCGCGGGTGCGGGACGCGCTGGCGACGAGCTCGCGGCGCAAGCCGCTCGGGCGGCTGCGGGCGCGGCGGCCCGAGCGCGGCGCCCGCCGTCCCGAACCGGGCTCGGCCGAGCTGGTGGCGCTGCTGGAGCGCTACCGGCCGCTGCTCCAGTACGACTCGCTGGAGAGCTTCCGGGCCGACTCGGTCGAGACGATCTGCCAGCTCGCCGCGCCGGGGCGGTGCAACACCCTGCACCGCGCCGACGGCACCCTGATCGCCGCCGCCAGGCCGAGCGGCGACGTGCCCCGGCTCGACCTCGACTTCCTCCGCGCCCCCACCTATCCGCACGGGGCGGCCGCCCACAGCGACGACTACCTCGACGAGTGCGGTGGCTCCCACGCCGCCGACGCGCTGGCGATGCGCCGACGCGAGGGCTGCGCCGACGTCGTCTACGGCCGCGGCCGCCCCGTGCGGATAGGTGGGGGCGCGGAGGACGTCGAGGTCGAGC
>CBIHMQ010000220.1:0-3519 GCA_966211075.1 uncultured bacterium | reverse complement strand
GGCCCGCCGCGGCCGCGACGTCGGCGGCGGTGGCGCGGCGGGCCAGGCGTTCCCAGCCGAGGGTGGGGCGGTAGAGCCAGTAGGCGAGCTCGACCCAACCGAGCGAGCGGCGCCGGTCGACGAGCTCGACGAAGGCGGTGGTGCGCCGGTTCGAGGCCGTCAGGTGGGGGCCCGCGGCGACCGCGCAGCTGGCCCGGCGGCAGCGGCGGAAGTCGACCGGCATCAGCGGGATGCCGTCGGCTCCCGGGCGGGCCGCCGGTGCCGGCGCGAGCGCCCGGGCCAGGCGCGCCAGCGGCCAGCCATAGGCGGGGACGAGGGCGTGATGGCGGCAGGCGTCCGGGAGGCGCGGCGCGCAGGCCAGCTTCCTGCCGATCGCGCCGGCGAGGCCGCGGCCGGCCTCGACCTCGCCTTTGGCGATGACGGCGGCGATCCCAGCCGTGAGGAGGACTCCGATCAGGGCCGAGATCGCCACCTGTTCGACGCTCGCCGAGCCCGCCTGCCTGTCGCCGTTGCCGCGCATGCGGCGAAGCTAGACCGCGCCGGCGCACGCGTGGCGCGCAGCGTGTGCCAAGTTCGTGCCGGCGCCGTCGCGACTCTGCTTACATGTTGGGAGATGGAGGGCAGCCCCTTCAACCTGTTCGGCGACCCCGATGAGTTCCGCGCCCGCATGGAGGAGCTCTCTGAGCAGATGCAGTCCTCTCAGCGGGTCGCCTGGGCCGACAACGCGATCAAGCTCGCGGTCGAGATGACCGTCGCCTCGATCGCCCAGCTCGACCTCACCGGCTCGCCCGACCAGCAGTCGATGCAGGTCCGCGACGCCATCCGCGTCCTCTTTCCGGAGGCAGTGACTCTGGTGAGAGAGGCTCGCGAAGGCCTGAGCTAGAGCAGCTCCAGCTTCAGCGTCAGCACCGCGCCGCGGCCGGTCAGGCCGCCAGCCAGCTCGATCGGCAGGGCGACGATCAGGGCCGGGATCGCCAGGACGACGGTGGCGAGGGCGTCGATGTTGCGCTGCCAGGGGCGGGACGCCTTGGCGGCCCGGGCGCGGCCGAAGGCGCCGAGGGCGACGTTGTGGCCGAAGGTGACGCTGTTCAGCAGCGTCTGCCAGGTCGATGCGAGGCCGGCCAGGGGCGCCCAGCGGCGCGACTTGACGACCTGGTCGCGGCGGGCGATCAGCCGCCGTACCGCCTCCAGCGTGAACAGGTAGCGGGCGCCCGGTTCGAGCCCAGCCCAGCCGGCGCTCCCAAGCGAGGCCGCGAAGCTGCCTCGGTTGGCGATTCGCGGGCCGCCGTCGCTTCCCAGCTGATCGAGCTCCCGAAGGGCCTCCTCCGGCTCGGCCTCGGCCCCGACGACTCCGAGCCCGCAGCTCTCGCAGCGGCTGACCGGGGCGTCGAAGCCGAGCTGCGATGACAGCCAGCCGAACAGTGGCTCGCCGCAGGCGGGGCAGGGGGGGTTCTCGGGACCGGCTCCGGCCTCGAGCGGGACGACGGGGGCGCGCTGTAGATCGCTCATGCAGGTAGCGTACGCACCGTGCGGCTCAGCGAGATCATGACCGCCGGCGTCGTCACGGCCAGCCCGGAGACGAGCGCCGTCGAGGTGGCGCGGTCGATGCGCGACAACCGCGTCGGCTCGGTCGTCCTCGTCGACCCCGCCGGCAGCCCGGTGGCGATGATCACCGACCGCGATCTCGCCGTCCGCGTCTTCGCCGAAGGCGTCTCGCCTCAGGCGCCGGTCGGCGACCACGCGACCCGGCCCCTGGTCAGCGGCGAGCCGGCGATGGAGCTGGAGGAGGCGGCGGCGCTGATGGTCCAGCACCGGGTGCGCCGCCTCGTCGTGGTCGACGGCGACTCGCTGGCGGGCATCGTCACCCTTGATGACATCGCCGTCCGCAGCGGCAACCTCGAGGTCGCCCAGAAGATGACCCAGGACGTGATCGAAGGGGCGCTGCCTCAGTTCTACTTCCACGAGCGTGGTTGAGCGAATGCGCTGGAGCCGGGCCGAGGAGCTGGAGTGGGAGTCGCGCTGGCTGGTCCCAGTCGGCATCGTCACCCTGGTCGCGGTAGCGGTCCTGATCGGGTCCGCGGTCGTGATCGGCGGGGTCACCGGCGACGGCGAAGCGGAGCTGCTGCGCTCCGCCCACGAACGGGCCTCCTCGGTGACCCTCGCCAGCGTCCTCGAGGGGATCGGCTTCGTGATGCTGCTGGCGCCGCTCTACCTGCTCTTCCGGGCCGCCGCCGCCCGCAGCGACAAGGTCCGCTACCAGCTGATCGGCCTGGTCGTCGCGGCACCGCTCTTCTTCGCGATCTCGGCGGTCCTCAACGGCGTCGCCACCAACGAAGCGGCCGACAACTACCTCGCCGGCGGCGCCAAGTCGACGCTGTCGCCCTCGGAGGCCGCCGACGAATGCCGCGACGAACGCAAGGACCTCGGGGCCAAGGAGTTCGGCGAAGAATTCGACCGCGGCGCCGACCCGACCGCCGACTGCAGGAAGACCAAGGTCGAAGACGACGAAGCGAGCAACGCGATCAGCGAAGCCTCGACCCGCGGCGCCGCCACCGGGTTCGCCCTCGGCGGCCGGCTCGGCCTTGCCGTGGCGATGGTTTACTCCTGCCTCTGGGCGATGCGGGTGGGCCTGCTCAGTCGCTTCTGGGGCTCGCTGGGGATGGCGCTCGGGATCGCCGCCCTGCTGCTGCTCGTCCAGTTCGTGCTGATCTTCTTCATCTACTTCGGCCTGCTGCTACTGGGCCGGGTGCCCGGCGGCCGCCCCCCGGCCTGGGCCGCGGGAGAAGCGGTCCCCTGGCCGACTCCGGGCGAAAATGCGGCGGCGGAACTGGAGCCGCAGGGTCCCGGGGAGGAGGCGGAGCCCGGCGAAGGCACGGCGGGTCCCGACCCCGGCGACTCGCCGGACGGCGTTCGCCGTAAGCGCAAGCAGCGCGACTAGGGGGCGTCACGTGCGCGCGGTGCTCGCCGCCAGGGGTGCGCCGCGAGTTTCGCCAGGCCTCCTAGCGGCGCCTCAGATCGCTTCGCGCCGCACCGCCCGCTTACGCTGGACGGATGCACCCGAGCGGCGCCGCGCTGAACCGGGTCGCGGTCGAAGCGACCCTGCACTGCCTGACCGGCTGCGCGATCGGCGAGGTCGCCGGGATGGCGATCGGGACCGCCGCCGGCTTCTCGGACGGGTCCACCGTGATCCTCGCGATCGCCCTCGCCTTCTTCTTCGGCTACTTGCTGACCAGCCTGCCGCTGCTGCGGGCGGGGCTGCCGGTGGGCCGCGTCATCCGCCTCGCCTTCGCCTCCGACACGTTCAGCATCGCGGTCATGGAGATCGTCGACAACCTGATCATGGTCTTCGTCCCGGGGGCGATGGCGGCGGGACTCGGCTCGCTGCTCTTCTGGGGCAGCCTCTCCTTCGCGCTCGCCGTCGCCGGTGTGATCGCCGTCCCGGTCAACCGCTGGCTGATCGGCCGCGGCAAAGGCCACGCGGTGGTCCACGAGACCGGCGTCCACGGCGGCGTCTCACCC
>CBIHMQ010000219.1:0-3545 GCA_966211075.1 uncultured bacterium | reverse complement strand
CTCCGGTAGACCTCGGCGAAGGGCGCCCCGCGCGGGTTGATGAAGTCGGCGAAGGCGTAGCGCAGGCCCAGCTGCCCGGCCCAGACGGCGCTCTGTTCGGAGGAGCCGAGCAGCCAGGCCTGCGGCACCTCGGGCTCGCCGGGAAGCGAGTTGGCGAGACGGGCAAGCGGGTGGTCGGCGGGGAAGCTGCGCTCGAAGTAGGCGAGCAGCTCCTCGAGCTGCTCGGGAAAGTCGTCGGGCAGCGGACGGGAGCGGTCACGCTGCAGCGCCTGGGTCGTCATCGGATCGGTGCCGGCGGCGCGGCCGATCCCGAGGTCGATCCGGCCCGGGTAGAGGCCGGCGAGGACGCCGAAGCTCTCCGCCACCTTGAGCGGGCTGTAATGCGGCAGCATCACCCCGCCGCTGCCGACCCGGATGCGGGTGGTCGCGGCGGCGATCGGCCCGATCAGGACCTCCGGCGAGGGGCCGGCGACGAGGCCGCCGCCGTGGTGCTCGGCGACCCAGTAGCGGTGGAAGCCGAGCCGGTCCGCCAGCTGGGCGAGGTCGACCGAGTCGCGAAGCGCCTGGGCGGCCGTCGACCCCTCCGGGACCGGGGTCTGGTCGAGGACGCTGAGGCGGAGGTCCGAAGGCACACCGAGACGGTAGCCCGTGGCGGCCGCCGGGTCAGGAATCGAGGCCGGGGATCGGCTCGATCGGCAGCTCGCCGTGGATCTCCGCGAGCTCGCTGAGGTCCACCTTGTCCTGCGGCCGCCCCGCGAGGCGCTTGAAGCCGACCACGCTCCCCAGCGACGCGACCCGCACCTGCTGTCCCCTCCACTCGATCGTGTCGGCGCGTTCGGCAACCGTGTCGAAGTCGAGCGGCGGCAGCCCGCCACGCATGATGTCGATGATCCCGTGCCGGCTGTTAACCCGCAGATGCTCCCCACGAAAGACGTCTTCGTCGCCTAGGACTCGGCCGTCCTGGAAACGGGTGGCTTCGATCCGGCCGAGGAAGCGAACGACCGCTTCGTTTGCCTCCTCGCCGTCGGGCACGAGAAGGTCGGAATCCTTCGTTGCTCGGACGTAGCCGTGGAAGATCACGCTGAAGCCGCCGATCACCACATACGGCAGCCCGACGGCGTCGGCGTCGGCAACGACGCCCGCGAGGTCAGGTCCAGAGAGCTCGTCTTGGGACATTTCCCGCCTTCACGGAAGCGACCAGAAGCGATACGGCTTGCTGCGAAAGCCTCTGGCCCTGCTCGAGGCGCTGGGCGGGGGACAGCGCCAGGTTCGATGCGCGCAGCTGGGCGGCCTCTTCGCGATTGATCGCGGCCCACTCGGCCTCGTGGCCGGGCTCCAGCAGGGTGCGCGCGGAGCGACTCATGGGACCAATGGTACGCCGATGCGGCACCGCGTGCGCGAGATCGCGTTCATCCCCAGGGGCCACGCCCCGCAGACAATCTGTCTCGGGAACTCGTCCAGTTCCCCTCAAGAAACGCTGCTCAGTGCCGATTGAGGCGGCGATGGCGGGGACCAGTCAGCTGAGAGGAGGCGCGACGGGGCGGCCGGAGCCGCCGTCGCCGCTGGAAGAGTCCTGCGGCGAGGACCGCTGCCGCCTTGGCGAAGCGCTGAAGGACGCCGTCGAGGAGGTGCTGGAGCGGACGGTCGAGAGCACCGGGCCCGGCGAGGACCTCGATCCCGTCGTCCGCGACAGCTTCGAACGGATCAGCCGCAGCTCCACCCTCGCTGTCGCCCGCTGGATCTGCGGCGAGCCGATGGGAGTGGCGATCGAGGCCGGGCGCGAGACCTGGGAGATCTTCGGGGAGCTGGCGGTGCGGCGGGCGGCGACGCTCGACGAGGTGACCTGGCGCTGCTTCTGGTGGCGCAACGCGATGGCCGAGGTGCTGCGCGAGCGGGCAGAGCGGCTGGGGACCGGCGAGGAGTCCCTGGCCCAGGCGATGAACATCCTCCAGCTCAGCCTCGAGTTCAGCCTGGTGCGGATGTGCGAGTGCTTCGAGGCGGAGCGGAAGCGGACCGACGAAGAGCTGGCCCGCCGCGAGGAGGAGCTGGCCTTCATGGCGACCCACGACTCGCTGACCGGGCTGCCGAACCGGACCCTGATCCTCGACCGGACCGAGCAGGTGCTGGCTCGGTCGCGGCGCAGCGGCACCCCGGCGGCGGCGCTGTTCATCGACCTCGACAGGTTCAAGGACATCAACGACTCGCTCGGCCACGCGGCCGGCGACGAGCTGCTGCGGGGGGTGGCGGCGCGGCTGGAGGCGGCGACCCGCGAGGCCGACACGCTGGGCCGGCTCGGCGGCGACGAGTTCGTGGTCGTCTCCGAGGACCTCTCGCTCGCGGCCGGGCCCGAGCTGGTCGCCGAACGGCTGCTGGACGTGCTCGAGCCGCCCTTCCAGCTGGGACCGAACGGGTCGACCCGGGTCAGCGTCACCGCCAGCGTCGGCATCGCGATGGCCAACGGCGGCAGCGCCGACGAGCTGCTGCGCCACGCCGACATCGCCATGTACCGAGCCAAGTGGGAGGGCCGCAACCGCTTCGCGGTCTTCGAGAGCGGCATGCAGGAGACAGTCCAGCAGCGGATGGAGATGGAGATGGACCTGCGCGAGGCGCTGGCGCGCGACGAGTTCTTCCTCGCCTACCAACCGACCATCGACCTCGGCCGGATGAGCCCGACCGGGGTCGAGGCGCTGCTGCGCTGGCAGCATCCGAGCCGCGGCGTCCTGCAGCCGAACACCTTCATCCCGTTGCTGGAGGAGACCGGGCTGATCGTGGAGACGGGGCGCTGGGTCCTCGACCAGGCCTGCGCGCAGGCGGCCGAGTGGCGCCGCGCCGGCTACCCGATCGCCATGGCGGTCAACGTCTCCGCCCGGCAGCTGGACAGCGACGAGATCGTGGGTGACATCCTCGCGGCGCTGGGGGCGAGCGCCCTCGACCCGGAAGCGCTGACGATCGAGGTGACCGAGACGGCGCTGATGCGCAACGTCGAGGAGACCTCTGAGCGGCTGCGGGCGATCAAGGAGCTGGGCGTGCAGATCGCCATCGACGACTTCGGCACCGGCTACTCGTCCTTCGCCCACCTGCAGCGCTTTCCGGTCGACGCCCTGAAGATCGACCGCTCCTTCATCACCGGCCTGGAGCGCAACCAGGAGGGCCTGACCCTGATCCGCAGCCTCGTCCAGCTCGGCAAGTCCCTCTCGATCGAAACCTTCGCCGAGGGCATCGAAGCCGAGCACGAGCTCTCGCTGCTCCGCGACGAGGCCTGCGACAGCGGCCAGGGCTTCCTCTTCGCCGAGCCGCTCGACGTCGAGGGGACCGAGGCGTTTCTGGCGAGCTGGAGCGACTCGGGCACCAGTGCGTAGTCAGTCGCGCTTCTACCTGCTCCCCAAGCCTCGCCTCCCTGTCCGAGGGGCCGGGCAAGGATCTCGATGGGTCAGCTATCCGTGCGCGGGCTTGGTCGCGAACCCGACGAAGCCCGAGTCGCAGGTGGCGCCGCTCTCGACCCTGTCCCTGACCCGGAGCTTCCCCCGCACCGACCCCTTGCGCAC
>CBIHMQ010000218.1:0-3564 GCA_966211075.1 uncultured bacterium | reverse complement strand
ACCCCCTCCCCCCGCGCCACCCGCTCGAGGAGCGTCCACAGGCCCACGCCCAGAGCCGCGACGAGAATCACGTATGCAACGGGGGTCCAGACGTCGAAGGTACCCAGCGCCTCTGCGGCCCAGGTCAAGAGCGCGAGAGCCACGACGGCGCTCGCCAACGCTCCCGCTGGCCCGGTCAGCCGCGGCAGGAACCGACGCCGCACGCTCCACCCCCCCAGCCCGGCGAACCCGGCCAGGGCGACGATCTCGAGGGCGCCGAGCAGGTAGCGGCCGGGACCGAGCATCTAGCGCCGACCGGGCAGCAGCCGCAGGATCTGCTCCAGCTCGGCGATCCGCAGCAGCTTCGCCAGCGCCAGGTAGACGGCGCCGCCGACCGCCAGGCCCGCTCCGAGCGAGACGATCTGGCCGAGCAGGCCTCGCCCGAGCAGCTCGTCGAGGATGTCCCAGACGAGCCAGCTGACCCCGGCCAGCGCCGCCGAGGCGACGGCGATCCGCAGCGCCGTCGAGGCCAGGCGGTCCAGCTCGAGGCCGCCGAACTTGCGGCGCAAAATCACCGCCTGAGCGACGACGGCCGAGGTGGTGCCGATGCCGACGCCGGCGACGATGCCGCCGACCCCGAACGGCTCGTAGAGGAGGAACGAGGCGAGCGCCGAGACGACCAGGTCGATCGCCGCCAGCGAGGTCGCCTGCCAGGGCCGCTGCAGACTGAAGAAGGTCCGCGTCTGCAGCAGGTAGAGGCCGTTGGTCGGCAGCGAGAAGGCGAACCAGAAGAGGGCCGTGGCGACGACCGTGGTCTCGGCCGGGCTGAATTCCCCACGCTGGTAGATGAGCCGGATCATCGGCTCCGAGAGGGCGAGGATCGCCGCCGCGGCGGGCAGCAGGACGAAGAGGATCTGCCGCATCCCGTTGGCCATCGTCGCCCGCAGGTTCTCGATCTCGCCGCGGTTGGCGAAGCGGGCCAGGGTCGGAAACAGCACCGTCGCGATCGCCACCGAGAAGATCCCCTGGGGCAGCTGGTAGATCCGGAACGCTTTGTCGATCGCCGCCGGGGCCTGGTCGGAGACGAGGCTGCCGAAGAAGCTGCTGATCAGCAGGTTGAAGTTGATCAGGCCGAGGCTGATCGTCACCGGCAGCATCAGCAGCAGCACCCGGCGCAGGCCGGGATGGCGCCAGTCGAGGCTGAAGCTGAACCGGAAGGGCGTGTTGCGCAGGTCCCAGGTCGGGATCAGCAGCTGCACCAGGGTGCCGACGAGGATTCCGATCGCGTAGGCGTAGATCCGATCCTGGCCGCTGAACAGCGGCTCGACCAGGACGAGGACGAGGATGATCGTCAGGTTCCAGAACAGCGGCGAGATCGCGAAGGCGCCGAAGCGGTCGTAGCTGTTGAGGATGCCGACGACGACGCCGCTGACCCCGAGCATGACCAGGATCGGGAAGAGGACCTGGGAGAGGGTGACGGTGAGGTCGAGGATCTCCCCCTCGAAGCCCGGCGCGAAGATCGGCATGATCGTCGGCGCCAGGAGCACGAAGAGCGCCGTGATCGCCCCCAGCACCATCGTCACCAGCAGCAGCAGCGTCGAGGCGAGCCGGAAGGCCTCGCGGTAGCGCTTCTCGCCGACCAGTTCGGTGAAGACCGGGACGAAGGCCGGCTGCAGGGCCGCGTCGGCGAACAGGGCCCGGATCAGGTTGGGGACCTGGAAGGCGATCGTGAAGGCCGACATCGGCCCGCTGATCCCGTAGTAGCCGGCGGCGACGACTTCGCGGCCGAGGCCGGCCACCCGCGAGGCGGCGGTGGCGATCGAGAAGAAGGCCGTGGAGCGGGCGATCCGGCCCGGGCGCTCGCCCGGAGCGGGGCTCCCGAACGGTTCCTCGTCGGCGTTGATCGCCTCCGCGTCACGGACCGCCGTTTCGAGATCGGGAGCCGCCTCGCGGTCGCGATCGGGCGGGTCTGGTGCCTTGGGCGTCTCCAAGCTGGTCTCAGTCGCTATAGTCGGCGGCCGCTCAAGCCCGGCACGGCGCCGGCAGGGGCACCTGACTCATGGCCAACATAGCCTCACAGAAGAAGCGGATCCTACGCAGCGAGCGCGAGCGCACGGAGAACAGGCTGCTCACCAGCACGGTGAAGACCCATTTCCGTCGCCTCGAGAGCGCCGTCGAGGGCGGCGACAGCGCCGCCGTCGAGGCCGAGCACAAGGCGCTCGTCTCGAAGATCGACAAGGCCGTCCAGAAGGGCGCCCTGCACAGGAACACCGGTTCGCGCAAGAAGGCCCGCGCGAGCCGCATTGCCGCGGGCGCGTAGGCGGCTGCAAGCCGGCGCATGCCGGCGTCGTCGTTCGGTCACGTGCAGTTGCACGCTCCCTCTCTCCTCCTGGGCCTGCTTGGCTTTCGCTCGCCTACGCGCCCGCGATGGAACGTAGGGTGAGCGTGAAGGCGAGCTCGTCGCCGTAGTCGGCGTCTCCCCGCGACCAGAGCTCGAGCCGGGCGAGGGCCTCGGTGGCGCCGCGAAGATCGCCCGGGTTGGCGTCGCGGACGCGGGCGACCAGCTGCTTGGCGGCGTAGGGGTGCATCTTCAGCGAGGACTCGACCTGCTTCGGGGGCACCCCGGCGGCGAGCTGGTCGGCGGCGGCGCGGGCGGCGCGCAGGCGCGAGGCCAGGCCGTAGATCAGGCCGGTGACGTTCTCGCCCTGGGCGATCAGTCGCTCGCCGATGCGCAGGGCCGCGGGGGCGTCGCGTTCGAGCAGGGCGTCGGAGAGCGACCAGACCGCCGCCTCGGAGGTGTCGGTGACCATCGCCGCCAGGTCGGCCGCGCTCACCTCTCCCCCCTCGCCCGCCCAGAGCGCCAGGCGCTCGAGCTCGTGGCGCAGCCGCACCGGGTTGGCGCCCATCCGGTCGACCAGCATCTTCGCCGCCGCCGGCTCGAGCCGGAAGCCGAGCTGCTGGGCGTCGGCGACCAGCATCCGCGGTATCTCGCGCGGTTTCGGCGCCGTGAACTCGTGCACCTCGCCGTCAGCGGCCTTGACCGCTTTCAGCAGCCTGCCCGGCGCCTTGTCGCGGGCGATCAGGACCAGGGTCAGGTCCGGCGGCAGCGCGACCAGCGCGGCGGCGACGGCCTCGTGCTGGCGATCGCGCCAGCGCTCGACGCCGTCGGCGAGCAGGTAGCGCCGCTCGCCCATCAGCGACATCGCGGGGATCGCGGCCAGCAGCGCCTCGTGATCCGGCATCCCCCTGCCCTCGCCGGGCTCGAAGACCTCCAGCGCCGCGTCGCCGCCCTCGCGTTCGGCCCGGGCGCGCAGGCGGGCGCGGGTGGCATCGATCTTGGCGCCGTCGGTGCCGGCGATCAGGTACAGGGGGCGCATCTCGGCCATCGCGCGAGTCTAGACGCGCGCACGGCCCGTGCCGGGTTGACCGCCGCCTACCGGTAGTGGCCCCAGCCGCGACCGCGACCGGGGCCGCCACTGCTGCCGGGCGGCGTCGGCGGCGGGGGAGCGGTCTGGGAGCTCGGCGTCTGGCTCGAGGGCGGTGCGGGGACCGGCGCGGGCAGCGAGGACGGCGGCGGCGTAGCGG
>CBIHMQ010000217.1:0-3570 GCA_966211075.1 uncultured bacterium | reverse complement strand
CTCAGGGAGCGCTTGATGACGATCACCTGCTGGGCCTCGTTGACCTCGATGATCGGCATGCCGGCGATCGGGCTGTCCGGGTCGGTTTTGGCCGCCGGGTTGGTGACGTCGTTGGCCCCGACCACGACGGCGACGTCGGTGCGCGCCATTTCGGGGTTGATCTCCTCCATCTCCTTGAGGTTCTCGTAAGGCACGTCGGCCTCGGCGAGGAGAACGTTCATGTGGCCGGGCATGCGGCCGGCGACGGGATGGATCGCGTAGTTGACGGTGACGCCGCGCTTCTCGAGCTCGTCGGCGACCTCCTTGATCGCGTGCTGCGCCTGGGCGACGGCGAGGCCGTAGCCGGGCACGATCACGACCGTGTCGGCGTAGGCGAGCTTGATCGCCGCGTCCTGGGCGCCGATCGCGACGTGCGGCTTTTCCTCGCCGCTGCCACTGCCACCGCCCGACGGAGCGCCGCCGAAGCCGGAGAAGAGGATGTTGGCGACCGAGCGGTTCATCGCCGTCGCCATCTCCATCGTCAGGATCGTTCCCGAGGAGCCGACCAGGGTGCCGGCGACGATCAGCGCGACGTTGTCGAGCGCGAAGCCGGCGGCGGCGGCGGAGAGGCCGGTGAAGGCATTCAGCAGCGAGATCACCACCGGCATGTCGGCGCCGCCGATCGGCAGCACCACCAGGTTGCCGAGGATCCCCGCCGCGATCAGGATCCCGATGAAGGTCAGCTGCGAGGGGTCGTCGTTGCCGACGGCGATGCTGACGCAGGCGGCGATGATGCCGATCACCAGGACCGCGTTGATCACCTGCTGGCCCGGCGCCGCGATCGGCCGGGTCGGGATCAGGTCCTGGAGCTTGGCGAAGGCGATGTTCGAGCCCCAGAAGGAGACCGAGCCGACGACGCCGGCGAAGAGGATCGGGATCAGGGTTTCGAGCGGGATCGAGGCGATCGTCCCGTGGTCGATCTCGGTGATCCCGTGGCGGATCTCGGCCCAGGCGATCAGGGCGACCGCGCCGCCGCCGACGCCGTTGTAGAGGGCGACCATCTGCGGCATCTCGGTCATCTGCACCCGCACCGAGGCGATCACGCCAACGGCGGTGCCGACCCCGAGGCCGAGCGCGATCAGGCCCCAGTTGCCCATCCCGTCGAGCAGCAGGGTGGTGACCACGGCAACCGCCATGCCGACCGCGGCAATCAGGTTCCCCTGCTTGGCGGTGCTCGGGTGGGTGCCGCGTTTGATCCCGATGATGAAGAGGGAGAAGGCGACGATGTAGAGCGCGGTGGCTCCGTCGCCACCGGGCTGGAGAACGGCCTCGAACATCAGCCGCCGCCCTTCCCGTCAGCCTCGGCCTTCGGTTTCGGCTTTTTGCTGAACATCGCCAGCATCCGGTCGGTGACCATGAATCCGCCGACGATGTTGATCGCGCCGAAGGCGACCGCGATCGTGCCGATCACGTACTCGAGCCCGTCGTCGGCGAAACCGAGGGTGATCAGGCCGCCGAGCATGACGATGCCGTGGATCGCGTTGGTCTGCGACATCAGCGGCGTGTGCAGGGTCGTCGGCACCTTCGAGATCACCTCGAAGCCGACGAAGACGGCGAGCACGAAGATCGTGATCTCGGTCATCAAGCTCATTACTTGGCGGCCCTCTCGTTCTTGATCTCGCCACCCTGGGTGATGCAGGCGGCGGCGATGATGTCGTCCTCGAAGTCGACGTTCAGCTGGCCCTCGTCGGTGATCATCAGGCCGAGCAGGTTCTCGAGGTTCTTGGCGTAGAGCTGGGAGGCCGGCACCGGCATCTCGCTGGCGAGGTTGCGCGGGCCGAGCACCGTGACACCACCCTCGACGACGGTCTCGCCGACCTGGGTCAGCTCGCAGTTGCCGCCGGTCTCGGCGGCGAGGTCGACGATCACCGAGCCGGGCGCCATGTTGCGGACGGCCTCGGCGGTGATCAGCAGCGGCGCCGGGCGGCCCGGGATCGCGGCGGTGGTGATGATCAGGTCCTGTTTGGCGGCGTTCTGGGTGAGGGCGTCGCGCACCTGCGCGTTCTCCTCGTCGGTCAGTGGCCGCGCGTAGCCCCCCTCGCCCTCGGCGTCGGGGATGAAGTCCAGTTCCAGCGGGCGACCGCCGAGCGAGGCGATCTGCTCCCAGGCGGCGCGGCGGATGTCGAAGCCGGTGACGATCGCGCCCAGCCGCTTCGCGGTGGCGACCGCCTGCAGACCGGCGACGCCGGCGCCGAGGACGAGGACCTTGGCGGGCGGCACGGTGCCGGCGGCGGTGGTCATCATCCCGAAGAAGCGGCCCGACTCGCGCGCCCCGATCAGGGTCGCGGCGTACCCGGCGGCGGCAGCCTGAGAAGAAAGAGCGTCCATCGCCTGGGCGCGGGTGGTGCGCGGGATCGCCTCCATCGCGAAGCTGGTGACGCCGGCGGCGGCCAGCGCCTTGTTGGAGTCGGCGGCGGTCCAGGGCGAGAGATGGGAGATCAGCACCTGCCCCGACTTGAGCTTGCCGATCTCGGCATCGGAGGGGGCGGCGACCCGGAGGACGACGTCGGCGCCGAAGGCGGCATCGCCGTCGACGAGCTCGGCCCCGGCCTCCTCGTACTGGGAGTCGGGATGGCCGGCGGCGTCGCCCGAACCACGCTCGACGAGCACCGCGACGTGCTCGTTCTTGACGAGCGATTTGACCACGTCAGGGACCAGCGCGACCCGGCGCTCCCCATCCGCGGACTCTTTTGGAACTCCGATTCTCATACCCGTGCGGCGCGGTAGGTTATGCGAAAGGGTCAGGAACGCGCCGTGACCCCGGAAACCGAGGCCAGACGCTCGAGGGTGTGCAGCTGTTGAGCCCGGTCGACGTGCACCGGTGAGACGATCAGGCGGTCGATCCCGGCGCCGCGGAAGCGCTCGATCCGCTCCGTCACCTCGGCCTCGGTCCCGACCAGCGAGGTCGCCTCGACGATCTCGTCCGGCATCGCCTCGAAGGCGCCGGCGCGGTCGCCGTCCTGGAAGCGCTTCTGGACCTCGTCGGCGACGTCGCCGAAGCCGAAACGGTGGGCGAGGTCGACGTAGAAGTTGGTTTTGCGGCTGCCCATGCCGCCGAAGTAGAGGACCAGGCCGGCCTTGACGACGCTCTTCGCCGCCTCCAGGTCGCCGTCGATCGCGACCTGCAGCGAGGGGCTTACCTCGAGGTCGGAGCGCTGACGGCCGCCCTTGGCGAAGCCGGCCTCCAGGTGCTCCCCCCAGGTTTCCTCAAAGGCGTCGACGCTGAAGAAGATCGGGATCCAGCCGTCGCAGATCTCCGCCGCCAACTCCACCGATTTGCGCCCGATCGCGCCGACGAAGACGGGGATCTGGTTGCGCTCGGGATGGAAGTTGAGCTTCAGCGGCTTGCCCTCGCCACCGGGCAGGGGCAGCTGGTAGTGCTCGCCCTGGTGTTCGACCGGCCCTTCGCGGGCGATGATCTCGCGGACGACTTCGATGTACTCGCGGGTGCGGCCCCAGGGCTTCGCGTAGGGGACGCCGTACCAGCCCTCGGAGACCTGCGGGCCGGAGGGTCCGAAGCCGAAGATGAAG
>CBIHMQ010000216.1:0-3653 GCA_966211075.1 uncultured bacterium | reverse complement strand
TGATCAACGAAGCCTTCGCGAAAATGGCGGGTCAGCAGGTGGTCGCCACCGGCGAGCTGCTCGGAACGCTCTCGCTGTGGATGAGGGGGCGCTGAACGGGCGGCTCAGTCGCCGGCGCCGACGAGGCGCTCGACGCCGGTCTGCTCGATCGTCCGCCGCAGGCCCTCGTTGAGCTCCACGGTCGGTTCCCAGCCGAGCAGGTCGCGGGCGCGGCCGATGTCGGGCTGACGCTGTTTCGGGTCGTCGGTCGGCAGCGCCTCATAGACGATCTCCGAGCGCGACTCGGTCACCTCGACGACCGACTTGGCCAGTTCGAGGAGCGTGAACTCGTTGGGGTTGCCGATGTTGACCGGATCGTGGACGTCGGACTCGGCGAGCGCAACGATGCCGCGGATCAGGTCATCGACATAACAGAAGCTGCGGGTCTGGCTGCCGTCGCCGAAGACGGTCAGCGGCCGGTCCTGCAGCGCCTGCCGCAGGAAGGTCGGGATCGCGCGGCCGTCGTGCGGGCGCATCCGCGGGCCATAGGTGTTGAAGATGCGGACGATCGCGGTGTCGACGCCCTGCTGCCGGTGGTAGGCCATGGTCAGGGCCTCGGCGTAGCGCTTCGCCTCGTCGTAGACGCCGCGAGGGCCGATCGGGTTGACGTGGCCCCAGTAGTCCTCCTTCTGCGGGTGGACCTGGGGGTCGCCGTAAACCTCGCTGGTCGAGGCGATCAGGAAACGGGCGCGCTTGAACTTGGCGACCCCGAGCATGTGGTGCGTTCCCTGCGAGCCGACCTTGAGCGTGTGCAGCGGCAGCCGCAGGTAGTCGATCGGGCTGGCGGGCGAAGCGAGGTGGTAGACGAAGTCGACCGGCTCGGGGATCTCGACCTTGTTGGTGATGTCGATGTTGCGGAAGTCGAAGGCGTCGTCGCGGATGTGGGCGATGTTCTCCAGCGACCCCGTCTCCAGGTTGTCGATGCAGATGACCTTGTGCCCCTTGCCGAGCAGGTGCTCGCAGAGATGGGATCCGAGGAAGCCGGCGCCGCCGGTGACTACGCAAGTGCTCATCGCGGCCGATGCTATCGAGGGCGCCCGCGGGAGGGATCCCGCCCCCCGTCCCCCGCAATTTCCGAGAGTTGCCACTGCGAAGGTCGTCCAGAGGGGGGAGAACAGCCGTCCTGCCGGGACTAAGGACTGCCATCTTGCTGCGCCAACGCAAACCGAGCAGGGGGAATCGAGTGGTGAATCCGACCAGAGAGGCAGCGGGACAGGCGCTGCCGGGGGAGGCCGAGGCGGCCCGGAAGCGAGCCGCGGTGGAGCTGTTCTCGCAGCACGAGTCGACCCTTCGGCGCCAGGCGAGCCGCTACTCGCTGTGCGCTGACGACGTCGACGACGCCCTGCAGCGGACGCTGGAGATCCTGCTGACGAAAGCGCCGAGCGACGACCAGCGCGAACTGGTCCGCTGGACACAGACGGTGGTCAAGCACGAGGCGCTGGCGATTCGTCAGGAACGGGAGCGGGTCCTCAGCGGTCCGGCCGCGCGCGAGCAGGAGGGCAACGAGGATTGGGTGGCGCTGCTGCCCGCCCACGGGGCCGGGCCGGCCGAGCGGGTCGAGCGCAGCGAGGAGATCGCCCGCAGTCGCGAGGCGCTCCAGGCGCTGAAGCCCCAGGAGCTGCGAGCCCTCGGCCTTCTCGCCGAGGGCTACTCCTACGCCGAGATAGCGGCGCTGACCGGATTCAGCATGACCAAGGTCAATCGCTGCCTCGCTGAGGGCCGCGAGCGCTTTCGCCAGGTCCTCGCCCGAAGCAAGGACGGGCGCCGCTGCGACGAGATGGCCTCGCTGCTGTCCGCCTTCTGCGACGGCGAGGCGCCCGCCGAGGAGGCGGCGACCCTGCGCGAGCACCTGCGGGCCTGCCCGAGCTGCCGGGCCACCCTGCGCGCCTACCGGGCGGCGCCGGCGGCGGTCGCGGCACTGGGACCGACACTGGCCCTCGAGCGCTCGCTGTTCGAGCGGGCCCACGGGGCGCTCGCCGACCTGGCCGCCCGGTTCGGAGGCGGAGGGACCGGAGGCGGCGGCGACCAGGCGCTTTCGCAGGTGGCAATCGCCGGCGGCAGCAGGGGCGCGGGAGCGGCCGCGCTCGCCAAGGTCCTGGCGATCTGCGCCGGCACGGCCGGGACCGCCTGCGTCGCCACCGGCGTGGTGCCGGCGCCGCTGGCGCTGGCGCCGCCCGAGCAGGCGCCGGCGATCGAGCGGGAGTTGGGCGGGGAGGTCGTCGCCGACTGGACCGAGGAGACGGCGCCGGTGGCCGAGCCGGTCGTCTCGCCCGAGCCGCCGGAACCGGAGAGCGCGCCCGCGGATGAAGAGCCCTCGCCAGCGCATTCGCAGTCGCCGTCACCGGAACCGCGGCTCGAAGAAGCGGCCACGGCGCCCGTCGTCGAAGCCGCCCCGGAACCGGCGCCGGTTGTCGCGTCGCCGATCGCCCCGGGGCCGGCGCCGGCGCCAACCGCGAGCCCGTCCACGTCGCCGCCGTCGTCCGCGGGCAGCGCGGCCGGGGAGTTCGGCCCGTGAAGCGCCGGCCCGCGGCTTTGCTGGTCTGCCTCGCGGCGTTCTGCGGCCTGGTCCTGCCCGGCGGCGCCGTGGCGGCGCCGGTCTCGCCGACCCGGGTCGTCGACCTTGGCGTCGAAGACGGCGGTGGCTGGCGCGCCGACAACGTCTTCTGGCTCCAATGGAGCCTGCACACCCCGGCCGGGGCTCCCGCGGTGGTGGCCATTCACTACCAGGTCCACTCGGCCACCTACCCGGACGCGGTGACGCCGCGGCGGATTCCCTGGCGAGCCACATATGCCGGCCCAATCGTCCTGCCTGCCTCCGGCGAGTACCTGGCCGAGGTCTGGGCCGAAGACGCCTTGGGACAGCTGACCCCGCGAGCGGCGGTGACGCTGCGGATGGACCGGGGCCGGCCGGCGGCGGTCGAACCGGTGCTGCCGGGGGACTGGATCGGCGCCGGCGCCGTCCAGGTGCGGGTCACCCAACCGCGGGAGCCGCTGCCCCTGTCGGGCCTGCGGGGCTACGCGGTCTCGGTGGACCGAGACCCCGACGGACACCCCTGCGCCTCGCCGCCGCGCTGCGCCGATGCCGAACTAGACCTCCGTGCCGGGGGTGGTGACTGGTTGCTGCTGCCGAGCCTGCCCGAGGGCGTCGTCCACGTACACGCGGTGGCCGTCTCGGGTGCGGGATTGAGCTCGGAACAGGTCGGGACCGCGGTCGCCCGCGTCGACGCGACCGTTCCGAGGGTGGCGTTGCAGGGCCTGCCGGCGGGTTGGGCGCGAGGCCCGGTCCGCCTGGTGGCGACAGCGAGCGACGGGCTCTCGGGGATGGCGGCGAGCGGGCTTGACGGGCCGTTCACGGCGATCGCCGTCGATAGCGGCACCCCGACGACCGCCGCCGGCGAGAGAGCGACCGTGCTGGTCGCGGGGGACGGGGTCCACCGTGTCAAGTACTACGGCCGCGACGCCGCCGGCAACGTCAACCCCGGTGGAGGGGCTGGGGACCCGCCGGCGGCGGCGACCGTGCGGATCGACGGCAGCGCCCCTCGGGTCGCCTTCGCCGATCGGCGTGACCCGGCCGATCCCGAGCGCCTGGAAGCGATCGTCGCCGACGGCCTCTC
>CBIHMQ010000215.1:0-3654 GCA_966211075.1 uncultured bacterium | reverse complement strand
GCGCAGCAGCGCCGCGGTGCGGCCGACGGCGTCGACCTCGGCGCAGCGGGCGGCGAGCCGGACCGCGTTGGCGACCCCCTCGGCGCCGGAGCTGCCGTGGCCGACGACGGCGATACCGCGCAGGCCGAGCAGGATCGCGCCGCCGGTGGTGTCCGGGTGCAGGTCGCGGCGCAGGGCCCCGAGGGCCGGCTTGAGGAGCAGGCCGCCGAGCATCGCGATCGGGTTCGAGCGGGCGGCGTCGGCGACCGCGCCGGCGACCGTCTTCGCGGTCCCCTCCATCAGCTTCAGGGAGACGTTGCCGGTGAAGCCGTCGGTGACGACGACGTCGGCGGCGCCGGCCGGGAGGTCGCGTCCCTCGACGTTGCCGACGAAGTCGATCCCGGGCGCCTCCGACAGCGTCGCGTGGGCCTCGACGATCTCCTCGCGCCCCTTGCCGGCCTCCTCACCGACCGTGAGCAGGCCGACCCGGGGGCTCTTGACGTCGAGGACCGCCTCGCTGAAGGCGGCGCCGAGAAAGGCGAACTGGACCAGGTGCTGGGCGCGAACCTCGACGTTGGCGCCGACGTCGAGGAACAGCACCTTCTTGCCCGGGACCGGCAACTGCACCGCCAGGGCCGGGCGCTGCACGCCCTTGAGCCGGCGCAGGCCGAAGGTGGCGGCGGCCATCGTCGCCCCGGTCGAGCCGAGGCTGACCATCGCGTCGGCGGCGTCGTCGGCGACGTCGCGGGCAGCCTGGACGACGGAGGCACCCTCCTTGGCGCGTACGGCCGGCACCGGATCCTCCTCGTTGCCGATCCAGTCCTCGGTGGCGACGACGTCGATGCCGTCGACCCCGTCGAGGCCGAGTTCCTCGGGCGGTCCGAAGATGCGGACCTGGATGCCGTCAGCGGCGGCGAGGCGCGCGCCCTCGGCGAGCGCGTCGAAGCCCTGCTCGGCGCCGAAGCCGTCGAGGGCCACGGTCACGCCGCGCTTGGAGGCCATCGCCTGCCTAGGAGTCGCTGCCGGTCGCCGGAGCCTCGGAGACCGTGTGTTTGACGACCTCGCGGCCGGCGTAGGTGCCGCAGGTCGGGCAGACGCGGTGCGGCAGGCGCGGGCCGTGGCAGCGCGGACAGCTATTGAGGCGGGCCTTGCCGGCCTTGTGCTGGGCGCGGCGCTTGTCGCGGCGAGCGCTCGAGGTTCTCTTCTTCGGGACGGCCATCGGTCGCGGAATGGTAGCGGGACGGCCCCTAAAAGAAAGTGCGGTGGTTCCGGTCAGTACGTCGCGCGAACCACAGCGAGGTCGTCAGCCTCCCAGACGACCTCTCCCCCACACCACTCGGCCAGGTCGTCGGCGCTCTCTGGGAAGTCGTAGCCGTGATCGAGGGGCGTCACCTCGACGTCGGCCTTGACGACGTCAGCGATCACCAGCGAACGGGCCTGCTCACGGACGCGGCGGAAGAGGCCCTGCTTCTGCTCGGAGGTCAGATGGTGAACGGAGAGGACGCCGATGACCAGGTCCCAGGGGCCATCCGGCAGCGGGTCCTCGATTCGGGCCAGTTGCACGTCGTCGTAGACCTCACGGGCGCGGAAGACCATGTCGGGGCTGGAGTCGAGGCCGATCACCCAGGCGTCCGGATAGGCATCGATCAGGCGACGGGTCGTCTCGCCGGTGCCCATGCCGAGCTCGAGCACGCGCTCGGGCGGGAAGGGGATCGCCGCCACGGCCTGCTGCTGCAGCTCGTCGAAGCGCGGCACGTCGGCGTACACCTGCTCCAGGTAGCTCTCGGGTTTCCATCGGAATCGGTCCATCTCGTAGTCTCGCGTGGAGGCAGCCAATCGTAAGCCTCGCCGCAGCGGAGGTGCGCAAATGTCCCAGACGATCATCGACCTCTCCCGCCTTTCGCTCTCCCATGGCGACGGCAAGCGGCTGGAAGTGCCGGTTCGCCTCGACCCCTTCGAGCTCGGCGGCCAGACCTACCTCGCCCACCCCGAAGACCCGATCGTTCGCCTCGACGCCTCCCGGCACAGCAGCGGCTTCGCCCTCAGGCTCCGCTTCCCGGTCCACCTGGAGGGCCCGTGCATGCGCTGCCTCGAACCGGCCCAGCTGGACCTCGAGGTCGACGCCCGCGAGGTCGACCAGGCCGAGACCGACGACGAGGAGCTGCGCAGCCCCTACGTCACCGAGGACGAGCTGGACATCGGCCGCTGGGCCCATGACGCCACCATCCTCGCCCTCCCCGACCAACTCCACTGCCGCCCCGACTGCGCCGGCCTCTGCCCGGTTTGCGGCGAGCCCCTCAACGACAACCCGGATCACCACCACGACGCGCCCCCCGACCCACGCTGGGCGAAGCTGAACGATTTGAGGTTGGAGTAGAGACCCTTCGGGTCGTCCGTGGGGGGAGAGGCACGCCCCCGTGATGACTTATGCCCGGCATGCGGGCAGAAGTCATCACACCCGACCAAGCCGTAGCGCAGGCAGCCGACCGGCAACATGGTGCGGTCACGCGGGAGCAGTTGCGGGCGGCTGGGTTGAGCGATTCGGCTATCGGGCGGAGGGTGGCCGTGGGACAGATGCACCGGGTTCACCGTGGGGTCTATGCGGTGGGACACCGGCGGCTGCCCGTCGAGGGACGATGGATGGCGGCGGTGCTGGCCTGCGGAGAGGGCGCCGCCCTGAGCCATCGGAGTGCAGCGGCGCTCTGGGGGATGCTGCCGCGGAGCGGCCCCGCCGTCGGCGCAGGCGGGCCGATTGACGTCCTCCTGCCGTACGCCGCCGCCAGGAGCCGGCGGAATGGGATCCGCCTGCACCGTTCGCGCTCGCTCCTACCTACCCATGCAGTGCGCCGGGACGGAATCCCGGTGACGACCCCAGCGCGGACGGTCTCCGATCTGCGACGGAGTACCTCGCCCTCCGAGATGCGGTCGATGGTTCGCAAGGCGGAGGTGCTGGGGCTGCGGACCGAACTAGCTCCGCGGGCGGAGCCGACGCGGAGCGAGTTGGAGGAGCTGTTCCTGGCGTTCTGCGGGCGGTACGGATTTCCGGCGCCGGAGGTGAACCGGATGGTCGAGGACCTCGAGGTGGACTTCACGTGGCCCGACCTGCGGGTTGCCGTCGAAACGGACAGCTACACGTTCCACCGCGGCGCCCAGGCGTACGAGAACGACCACGAACGCGATCTCGACCTGCGGGCGGCCGGGTACGACGTCGTGCGGCTGACCTGGCGGCAGCTCACCTCGAAACCGGAGCGCTGCGCCGTCGCGGTGAAGGACGCGCTGCGCACCGCCCGTCGCCAACCCGCCAGAGACCGGTAATCGGCCCCGACTTACCTGCTTACGGCTGCTGATCTAGCTCGGGGGCCGGCTCTTCGTCGCGGCCGGCGAGGCGGTCGCGGCCGCGCTGGACGGCGGCGAGGAACTTCTGAAGGTTGACTTCGAGGGTGTTGAGGATCTCGTCGGCGTAGTCCTCGGCGCCGAGGCGAATTTCGCGCTCCCGGTTGCGGGCGTCCTCGACGATCTCGTCGGCGGCGCGCTCGGCCTGCTTGGTGACCTCCTCGTCGGAGATCAGGCGGGCCTGCTGCTCGCGGGCCTCGCGGACGATCCGCTCCGCCTCGCGTTTCGCCTCGGCCAGCATCTCCTGGCGCTCCTTGACGATCCAGCGCGCCTGCTTGATCT
>CBIHMQ010000214.1:0-3693 GCA_966211075.1 uncultured bacterium | reverse complement strand
CGCCCGCGCGGTCACGTCCGGCCTGGCCGGACCGGCATGCCGCCCACGGCGGCCTACTGCTGGCGCACGCGCTCTCGGGCCGCGCCCCGCCCGTCTAGCCGTCCCCGCTGAGTTCCCTCGCGCCGCCGGTTGCCCGGACGGGCCGCCGCGCGCAGATCAAAGGAGATGGCTTTGAAGGTTCACACGAAGAAGCTCGTCCTGCTGCTGTTGACGGTCGCGCTTGCCGCCGGCCTCACCGCCTGCGGAGGCAGCGGCGACAGCGACGAAACGACCGTCAGCGGCAGTTTCGAGACCCTCTCCGGCGCGCCCGCCGCCTACTCGGGGTTGTCCGGCAGCGCCGAGCTGACCCGCGCCGACGGCGGCACCACGGCCTCGCTCGAGCTCCGCGGCCTGGTCGCGGACACCCCGTACACCGCTCATCTCCACACCGGCGGCTGCGCGGGCCCCGAACCGGGCGGCCCGCACTTCAAGTTCGATCCCCAGGGTGGCGACCAGCCGCCCAACGAGCTCCACCTCGGCTTCGTCGCCGACGCCAAGGGCGAAGGCAGTGCCCGCACCGCCAGCAACCGCGAGGTCCCGCTCGGCGAAGCCGGCTCGATCGTCCTCCACACGGCTGGCCCCAGCCAGGTGATGGCGGCCTTCGTCCACGAAGGGCACGACCACGACGGTCACGGTGGAGGCGGCGGGAATCCCGCCGGCCCGGTGGCGATCGCCTGCGCCGAGATGGAAGGCGCGGCGGCGACCGCCTCGCTGCCGACGATCGTCGTTCGAGACGGCGAGCCGGTCGGCGGCGTCAAGCGGCTCGAATACAGCGCTGGCGACGAGATCCGCTTCGAGGTCTCCTCCGACGCTGCCGAAGAGATCCACGTCCACGGCTACGACGTCGCCAAGGACGTGCCCGCCGGCGGCTCGGTCCGTTTCGCGATCCCGGCCGACATCGAAGGGATCTTCGAGGTCGAGCTCGAGGAGCTCGGCGTCCAGATCGCCGAACTGCGGGTCAACCCGTGAGCTTGCTGCCGTTTGCCCACGCGCTGGTGGCGCGGGAGGACCTGCCGGTCCCGGCCTGGCTGTTCGCCTGGGGGGCCTCGATCGTCCTGATCGTCTCCTTCTTCGCCCTGGCGGCGGGCTGGCGCAAGCCTCGTTTCGAGCAGATCAACTGGCGCCCGCTCGGCGAAGGGCTCTCGCGCGGGTTGCTCTCCCTGCCCGTCCAGACCCTCTGCGGGCTGGTCGGCGTCTCCCTGCTCGGCGTCGCCGTCTACTCCGGCCTGCGCGGCACCGAAGCACCCGATCGCAACTTCGTCATCACCTTCGTCTTCGTCACCGTCTGGCTCGGCTTTCCGGCCCTCTCGGCCCTGCTCGGCGACGTCTTCCGGCCCTTCAACCCCTGGCGGGCGGTGGGGAGGACGGCCGGTGCCGGGTTCCGCGCAATTGCCGGCGAGGGTCCCAGGCACCTCGCCTACCCGGAGCGGCTGGGCCGCTGGCCGGCCGCGATCGGCCTGCTCGCCTTCGTCTGGCTGGAGGTCGTCTACGGCTCCACCGGCGGGATCACGGTCGGCATCTCGCCGCACACGACCGCGGTCGCGATCCTCGCCTACAGCGGCTACACGCTGGCGATGATGGCTGCGTTCGGGGTCGAGAAGTGGTGCGAGCGCGGCGAGGTCTTCTCCGTCTACTTCGGGATGTTCTCCCAGCTCGGCTGCTTCGGCGTCGAGAACGGTCGCCTCGGCCGGCGTCGGCCGCTGGCGGCGGCGGGCAAGTGGGCGACCCTGCCCGGCTCGGCCGCGGTGGTGATCGCCTCGATCGCGACCACCAGCTTCGACGGCGCCCAGGAGGGTGCGTTCCAGTCGCCGATCGAGTCGGTCTTCGAGTGGCTCGTAGACCGCGGGGTCGGCCTGACCGCCTCGCTGCGGATCACCGACACCGTCTTCATCCTGCTCTGCTTCGCCGGCGTCGCCCTGATCTACGAGCTCGGCGTGCGGGGGATGCGCGGCATCCGCAACGCCCCGCCCCTGGCGACCCTGCGATTCGGGTTCGCCCACACCCTGATCCCGATCGCGCTCGCCTACCTCGTCGCCCACTACTTCAGCCTCTTCGTCTTCCAGGAGCAGGCGCAGTTCGGATACCTGCTCTCCGACCCGCTCGGCACCGCCAGCACCGACCTCTTCGGCACCGCCGGCAACGAGATCGACTTCTCGATCCTCAGCTCGACGGCGATCTGGTACGTCCAGGTCGGCGCCCTCGTCGCCGGCCACGTGGTCGGCCTCACCCTCGCCCACGACCGCGCCCTCGTCTTCTGGCCGAACTATCGCCTCGCCGCCCGCTCCCAGTACTGGATGCTCGCGGTGATGGTCGCCTTCACCTGCTTCGGCCTGTACCTGCTCTCGGTCGCCAACGCGTGACCGGGGGCGGGACATGCCTATGCTCGGAACGATGCTCCCGCTCGCCCACGCCGGCCACTACCTCTGGGCCTTCTACCTGGTGCCGGTGGTTATCGTGATCGGCGGGATCCTCTACACGGTGATCCGCGAACGCCGCGACGACGGCGGCGAGGAGCCCGACTAGAGGATCTCGGCGAGGCGGCGCTCGAGCGCGGCGGAGATCTCGTCGCGGACCGGGCCCGCCGCCAATCGTTCGACCAGCGACTCGAGGAAGCCTTCGATGATCAGCGACTTGGCATCCGCCGAATCGAGGCCGCGCGAGGTCAGGTAGAAGAGCTGCTCCTTGTCGATCTGGGCGATCGCCGCCGCGTGGGTGCAGCGGACGTCGTCGGCGAGGATCTCCAGGCCGGGGATCGCGTCGGCGTGCGCCTCGGTCGAGAGCAGCAGGTTGCGGCTCTCCTGGAAGGCGTCGGTCTGCTGGGCCCCCGGGTCGACCTTGATCATCCCGCGCCAGACCGCCGTTGCGCCGGCGGCGAGGACGCCGCGGAAGGCGAGGTCGGAATTGGTGTTGGGCGCCGCGTGCTCCTGGGTGGTGTCGTAGTCGAGGTGCTGGCCGGGACCGCCGGCGTAGCCACCGGTGACCCGCGCCTCGGAGCCGGGGCCGGCGAGTTTGGTCTCCATCCGCACCTTGCCGCGGGCCGAGCCGAAGCCGAGGGCCGCCCAGTCGAGGCGGCCGTCGCGCTCGACCTGGGCGCGCTGGGTCGCGAAGATCCAGGCCTTTTCGGAGATGTCCTGCGTGTTGACGTAGCGCAGCGTCGCGCCCTGGCCGACCGAGAGCTCGACCACCGAGTTGAGTAGCGCGTCGACCTCGTCGCCGGGCGAGGACCAGTGCTCCCAGACCTCGGCTTCGGCGCCCTCCTCGAGCACGATCAGGGTGCGCCAGCCGACCGCGGTGCCGCTCTCGTCGACCGGGACCTCGATCCGCACCGGCTCACTGAGCTGGACGCCGCGCGGCACGAAGACCAGCACGCCGTCGCGCCAGCCCGCCTCGTTGCGGGCCACGAACGGGTCCTCGACCGGGACAAGACCACCCAACTGCTCTTCGAGCAGTTGGGGATGAGAGGAAAGGGCATCGCGCAGCGGCAGTACCGTGGCGCCCTCGCCGCCCTCGATCGTGGCGCTCGCCCCGGCCGCCGCGTAGGCGTCGAGGTCGAGGCCGGCCAGGTCGGTGAATTCCCAGCCCTTCGACTTGTGGTCGGGGAGGGGACGGCTTTCCGCGAGAGAGGCGCCGCGTCGGCGCCTCTCGTCCAGCCAG